>NZ_DEYR01000097.1:0-104645 GCF_002364635.1 Pseudomonas sp. UBA3153 | reverse complement strand
GAGCGACCCGGCCGCCGCGCCCAGCTCGCCTGCACAGGCGAGACCCGCCAGCGTGCCGTGTTCCGCAGCGGCCGCGGCACCGGCTATGCCGGCGGCGTCGCCGACGACATAGAGACGCTCGCGGGAAGTCCGCCCGCAATCGTCGGTGATCGCGACCCAGCCGCCGGCCTTGCGCGAATAACGGTGCCGGGCATGCAGCAGGCGGGTGATCTCGGTGGACGGCGTGAGCCCGTGACCGACCGCCACGCAATCCACCAGCACCTGCTTGCGTTCGCCGGGCAAGGCACGCCCGGCGCGGTCGCAGGGCGCCAGCTCGGCGCGCAGGCGCTCGCCCTCGGGAGTGACCCGCACCAGCGTATGCCGCGCGTACAGGGAAGTTCGCGAACGGCGAATCGCCCAGGCCCAGGCCAGGCCCTGGCGCAGGATGTCCGGGCGCGCCAGCATCGCCGGCAGCGCGCGCAGCCAGTCGCCGAAACCGGCCACGTCGACGATGCCGCGCAGTTCGCCACCGGCCTTCAGCGTGCCGGCCGCGACCGCCGCCAGCAGTGGCCCGCAGCCGGCCACCAGGGTGGTCTTGCCGGGCAGGACTTTCTGCGACTTGAGCAGGATGGTGGCAGCGGCCAGCCCGATCACCCCCGGCGTGGTCCAGCCCTCGAACGGGACGACGCGTTCGGTGGTTCCAGAAGCGACAATCAACGCCCGCGACGTGCAGCTCAGCGAACCCTGCGGGCCGACCGCGTCGACCTGGAAGTCGGCGGTCACCGCCCACACCTGATGGCCGAGGAAGGCGCTCACCCGGCTCTGCGCCAAGGCCTCGCGCAAGGCGTCGCCGGCCTGGCGCTCGGCACTGTCATCGGTCATCCCGGCGAACGCCGGCGCGCGATAGACCTGCCCGCCCGCCGCGCGATTCTCGTCGAACAGGGCGACGCGCAGCCCCGCGGCGGACGCCGCCAGCGCGGCATTGACGCCGGCCGGACCGGCGCCGAGCACGATGAGGTCGTAGTCAGTCATGCAGGCCGACCTCGGCCACGCGGCTCACCGAAAGGCCTTCGCTGACTTTGGTCTGGCAGGCCAGCACGCGGCGGCCGTCGACCATCACCAGGCACTCTTGGCACGAGCCCATCAGGCAGAACATGCCGCGCGGCTGCTGCTCGCGCGGGCTTTCGCGCAGGCCGCGCACGCCTTCGGCGAAGAGTGCCGCGGCGACGCTCTGGCCGGCGCGGGCGGAGTAGCGGCGGCCCTCGAAGTGGAAATCGACGACGACCCCACGGTTTGCATCTTGCATGGCGTATCCCGGTATTGGCGGGCCCTGGAACCGGCCCCGCTTGACAAGTCTTACGCCATGCTATCGTATATGTTCCGTATACGCAAAATACGCGAACGATAGATTCCAGCGAACGAAGCGCCTCTTCCGCCCTGGCCCAGCCGATCCCTCCAAGGAGTTAGCACATGAAGCGACCCCAAGCCCTTAGCCATTTATTGACTGCAGGGCTCATCGCCTGCGCAGTGTTCGGCTCGATGAACGCCAGCGCCCGCTCGCTCGACGAGATCATGCAATCGAAGACGCTCATCGTCGGGGTCAACCCGAACCTGCCGCCGCTGGGCGTGTACGACGAGAAGAACGAGATCTCCGGCTTCGATGTCTCGGTCGCACGCAAGATCGCCGACTCGATGGGGGTGAAACTGGAGCTGGTGCCGATCGGCTCGAACGACCGTGTGCCCTTCATCCTCTCGGACAAGATCGACGCGGTGATGGGCGGCATGACGCGCAACGCCGACCGCCTCAAGGTGGTCGACTTCACCGACCCGGTGAACACCGAAGTGCTGGGCATCCTCACCACCGAGGAAAAACCCTACAAGAGCTGGGAAGAGCTCAACGATCCGGCGGTGCGCCTGGTGCAGGTGCGCGGCACCACGCCGGTCAAGCTGATCCAGGAGAAGATTCCCAAGGCCCAGCTGCTGATCCTCGACAACTACCCGGATGCCGTGCGCGCCATCGCCCAGGGCCGTGCCGACGCGCTGATCGACGTGCTCGACTTCATGCTCAGCTACACCAAGAACTACTCGACCAAATGGCGCGTGGTGGATGCACCGATCGAGGTCGACTACGACTGCATCGGCGTGCAGAAAGGCAACACCGAACTCACCGCGCGGCTGAACAGCGAGATCGCTACGCTGCACAAGTCCGGCTTCATCGCCGAAAGCTGGAAGAAGTGGTTCGGCAGCGCGATGCTGCATGATCCGACCGCCGCGCCCGCTGCCGCCCAGTAGCGCTTCCTGAAACAGACGACGACGCCCGCCATCCGCAGCGGGCGTCGTCTCATCCGTCGAGTAAACCCTTGCGATGACCCTGAATTTCCAACCCCTGCTCGAGCAGTGGCCCTATCTGCTCGGCGGCGCCTGGATCAGCCTGCAGATCGCCGTGCTGGCGTTCGCCTTCGGCATGCTCATCGGCCTGCTCTGCGCGGCCGTGCTGCGCTATGGCCCGCGGTTCGCCCGCAGGATCGTCAGCGCCTACGTGATCTTCGCCACCAACACCCCTCAACTGGTGCAGATCTACTTCCTGTTCTTCGCCCTGCCGGAGATCGGCGTGACGCTCTCGCCGTTCACCGCGGTGCTGATCGGCGCGACCTTCAACGCCGGCGCCTACCTCTGCGAGATACAGCGCGCCGGCTTCGACTCGGTTCGCCAGATGGAGATCGAGGCCGCCGAGGTGCTGGGCTTCTCGACACCGCAGATCATCCGCCACGTGATCCTCCCGCACGTGCTGAAGGTGATGTTCCCGCCCCTGTCCAACCAGTTCATCGTGATGACCCTGGGCACCTCGATGGCCTCGATCTTCGGGGTCGAAGAACTCACCGGGCGCACCTACAACCTGAGCTCGCAGACCTACCTGTCGGTGGAGGCATTCTCCATCGCCGCGGTGCTCTACATCGCCATCACGCTGATCGCCACGCTGGTCCTGGCGAGCGCCGGGCGCTACCTGTTCCGCGCCAAGATAAAGGCCTTCTGATGTCCGACTTCCACCTGGCCGAGCTGTTTTCCTATTACAACGTCGTGCTGCTGCTCAAGGGGCTGGCGGCGACCTTCCTGCTCTCGGTGATCGGCTGCTTCGCCGGTTTCGTCGCCGGCTTCGTCATCGCCATCCTGCGCATGACCCAGTCGCTGGCCCTCGCGCCGCTGCGCGCGGCGGCGTTCACCTACTGCTTCCTGTTCCGGCGGATTCCGTTCCTGGTCACGCTGATGCTGGTGTTCTTCGCCAGCCAGTCGTCGAAGCTGGAGCTGTCGACCTTCTCCGTGGCGCTGGTCAGCGTCTGCCTGATCGCCGCCGCCTACCTCGGCGAGATCATCCGCAGCGGCTTGGAGTCGGTGCACAAGAACCAGTGGGAAGCCGCGCAGACGCTCAACTTCAGCTACCTGGAAAGCCTGCGCCACGTGATCGTCCCGCAGGCCTGGCCGATCATCGTGCCGCCGACCTTCAGCTTCTTCGTGATGTTCATCAAGGACACCGCGCTGGCCTCGCAGATCGGCGTGATGGAGCTGACCTCGGCGAGCAAGGTGCTCACCAACAAGGGCTTTTCGGCCGCGCTGGTCTACGGGACGGTTCTGGTCCTGTATTTCCTGATCTCTTACCCGCTGTCGCGCTTAGGTAAGCGCCTGGAGAACTCTCTTGCCGCAACTCGAAATCGTCGACCTTAAGGCTTCCTACGGGTCGCAGAAGGTACTCGAACATATCAACCTGTCCGTCGAGAAAGGCGAGATCGTCAGCCTGATTGGGCCCTCCGGCTCGGGCAAGAGCACCCTGCTGCGGGTTCTCATGGGCCTGCTGCCGCCCGAACAGGGCACGGTGCGCCTCGACGGCAAGTCGGTGAACTACGCCAACAAGGCCGAGGTGCGCGAACTGCGCTCGTCCATCGCCATCGTCTTCCAGCAGTACAACCTGTTCCAGAACATGACCGTGCTGGAAAACGTGATGATCACCCCGACCCGCATCAAGGGCTGGCCGAAGGCGCAGGTGGAAGCCGACGCCATCCGCCTGCTGACCCGCGTCGGCCTGGCGCATCGCCTCAAGGCCTACCCGGACGAACTCTCCGGCGGCCAGCAGCAGCGCGTCGCCATCGCCCGCGCGCTGGCGCTGAAACCCGAGGTGCTGCTGCTCGACGAGGTCACCGCCGCGCTCGATCCGGAGCTGGTCACCGAGGTGCTCGACACCATTCGCGAACTCGCCTCCGAAGGCATCACGATGTTCATCGTCTCCCACGAAATGAGCTTCGTCCGCGAGGTCTCGTCCAAGGTGGTGTTCATGGCCGACGGCCTGGTCGTGGAAAGCGGCTCGCCGCAGCAGATATTCGACAACCCGCAGGAGCCGCGTGCGCGCGACTTCGTCGGCAAGATCCTTCGCCACTGATCCCTCTTTCAGGTAGCCCCGCGTGAATCAGAGTCCCCTCGTCACCCAATTGCGCCACAGCGTCGACCAGCACTTCCAGGCCGAGGTCGAGTTCCTCGCCGACCTGGTACGGCGCCCTTCCGACAACCCCGCCGGCGACTGCGCCGAGCATGCCGAACTCACCGCGCAAGCCCTCGAGGCGCTCGGCTTCAACGTCGAGCGGCATGCGGTTCCGCAGGCCGAGGTGCACGCCGCCGGCATGCTCAGCGTGACCAACCTGGTGATCCGCCAGCGCTTCGGCGACGGCCCGGTGATCGCCCTCAACGCCCACGGCGACGTGGTTCCGCCAGGCGATGGCTGGAGCTGCGACCCGTATGGCGCGCAGATCCGCGACGGCATGATGTACGGGCGCGGCGCCGCGGTATCGAAGTCGGACTTCGCCACTTACGCCTTCGCCCTGAAGGCGCTGATCGAATCCGGCGCCCCGCTGGCCGGCAGCGTCGAGCTGCACCTGACCTACGACGAGGAAGCCGGCGGCCTGGTCGGCCCGGCGTGGCTGCTGCAGCAGGGCATCGTCAAACCCGATTTCGCCATCTGCGCCGGCTTCACTCACTCGATCACCACTGCGCACAACGGCGCGGTGCACCTGGAAGTGACCGTGCGCGGCAAGTCCGCCCATGCCGCCCGCCCGGACACCGGCCACGATGCCCTGGAGGCGACGAACAAGGTGCTCACGGCGCTCTACGCCTACCGCGACACGCTGAGCCAGACCCGCTCGCAAACCCGCGGTATCGAGCACCCGACGCTGGTGGTCGGCCTGATCGAGGGCGGGATCAACACCAACGTGGTGCCCGACCGGGTCACCCTGCGCCTGGACCGCCGGGTGATTCCTGAGGAAACCCCGCAAGCCGTGCTCGCCGAGGTGAAGGCGCTGATCGCTGGCAGCGTGGCCGGGCTGCCGGGCATCAGCGTCGAGATGAAGGAAATCCTGGTGACCACGCCGCTTTACCAGATCGACGGTGCCGGGCGCCTCGCCGAAGCCCTGCAGCAGGCCTCCGAGCTGACTCTCGGCCACTCGATTCCCACCGAAGGCGTGCCGCTCTACACCGACGCGCGGCTGTACTGCGAGGCAGGCATTCCCACGGTGATCTACGGCGCCGGCCCGCGCACGCTGCTGGAAGCCAACGGCCACCGGGCGGACGAGCGGGTGTCGCTGGAAGACCTGCGCATCGCCACCCAGACGCTCGCCATCTCCCTCGCCGAGCTGCTCAAGCCGGCAGGCTGAGTAGCCCTGGCGGGCGATACGACGAGGGATGGATGACGGCGGGCCGAAGCCCGCCAGCGGAGCGGCGACTAGGCGCCTTCGCTGATGCGGTCGAGGACGAACAGCCGCAGGTTCTGCAGGTGGGTGCGCACGGCGGCGCGGGCGGCATCGGCGTCGCCGGAGAGGTAGGCCTCGAGGATCGCCAGGTGCTCGGCGCGGTCCTCCTCGATGCGGTTGAACGGGCTGACCAGCTCGAACAGCCGGCTATGGGTGCGCACCTGCTCGATCAGCCTGGCCAGCACCGGATTGCCCGACGCCTGCGCGTACATGGTGTGGACCTGGTCGTCGATCTGCCAGTGCGCCGGCTCCTGCTGGCCCTTGCCGAGGGACTTGAGCTTCTTGACCAGTTGCTCGATGACGCGTTTGTCGATCTTGCCGATGGACAGGCCGATGGCCTCGGTCTCCAGCAGCTCGCGGACCTTCATGGTCTGGAAATACTCCTGCGCGCTGACGAAGCGCACCGAATAGGACCGCGCCCCGGCGCGCACCAGCAGGCCTTCCCCTTCCAGCCGCAGCAGCGCTTCGCGCAGCGGCGTGCGCGAGATGTTCAACTCTTCGATGAGGCGGCCTTCGACTACCGGCCCGCCGCTGCGCAGGGCCTTTTCCAGGATCATCCGGCGCAACGTCTGATAGGCCAGTTCACCGAGTTTTTCCGGGGCGTTCGTGGGTACTGAGGTCACGGCATTTCCGCTCTGCGATTTGTCCCAAAGTATATGTTATGTATGCGCTCGGAGGAACGCCGGACGCGGCCCTGCAATACGTCTGAAATCCACCCGCCCTATGCTTCAGAGGGGTTGCAGGCGACAGTGCAGGCCGCACCCTAGCGCCGGTGCGGCATCTGGACGCTGAGCGCGGCCCGACCGTACAATCCTTCGCTGCACCTAACGGGCCGGAACAGGCGCCAATTCCCCCATGAACGGACTCGAACTCCCGAAGAGCGTACCCGGCAGCCGGCCGACGCAGGCGATTCCCGCCGAGTTGCGTTCTGCCTTCGACGACTACGTCCGCCAGCACTGCCGTTCGTTCCTCATCGCGATCAACCTGATCGCCGCCGCGGCCTATCTGTCCT
This sequence comes from Pseudomonas sp. UBA3153, assembly GCF_002364635.1. Taxonomy (NCBI): domain Bacteria; kingdom Pseudomonadati; phylum Pseudomonadota; class Gammaproteobacteria; order Pseudomonadales; family Pseudomonadaceae; genus Pseudomonas; species Pseudomonas sp. UBA3153. Next base: position 97,865 of record NZ_DEYR01000097.1, on the reverse strand, counting down.
ACGCCGCCGTCGACGCCGTCATCATCCCGGACGTCGCCCTGCTCTCACTGCTGATGCGCGTGGTTCTCGTCGCCATCGGCCTGTGCAACATCTACCTGCTTTTCCGCTTCGGCCAGAGCATCCTGCTGATGGACCTGCTGCTGCCGCTGCACACGCTGATCTGCACCGCCGCCTGGTTCGAGCTGCTCAAGCACAGCCAGTCGCCGGACATCCCGACGTTCATCTACGCCTCGATCGCTTTCATCGTGCTGTGCAACATGGGCGCGCGGGTATCCTTCGGCGGCGCGCTGGCCTGTTCGCTGGCGATCAGTGCGGTGATCCTGGCCAGCGTCGTGCAGTTGAGCCCCGACGACTCCCGTGCGGCGCTGGTGTTCCTCCTGGTCTATCTGCCGGTGCTCTGCCTGAGTCTGTTCATCAGCTGGACCAGTACGCGCAACGTGCGCCAGGCGTTTCTCGCCGATGTCGAGGTGCGTCGCCAGCAGGCGGAACTGTCCACCCTCAACCAGTGCCTGGAACAACTCGCCGCCACCGACGCCCTCACCTGCGTCGGCAACCGCCGCGCCTTCGACCAGCGCCTGGCGGAAAGCTGGACGATGCAGCAGGCGCACGGCCGGGGCTTCGCCCTGTTGCTGGTCGACATCGACTATTTCAAGGCTTTCAACGACCATTTCGGCCACCAGGCCGGCGATCAGTGCCTGCAGGAAGTCGCGCGCAGCATGGTCGAGACCCTGCGCCACGGGCAGGCGCAGACCTTCCGCTACGGCGGCGAGGAGTTCGCCATCCTGTTGCAGGTGAGCGACGCCGAGGAACTGCGCAGCATCGCCGAACGGCTGGTCGATCAGGTCGCCGAGCTGGACATCCCCCACCCACATCGCCCCGACGCCCAGGAGCGCCTGACCATCAGCGTCGGCGTGGCGCTGTCGCACGACGAGGGCGTGCAGAGCCCCGAGGATCTGGTAGCCCGCTGCGACCGCCTGCTCTACCTCGCCAAGCAGCTGGGCCGCAACCAGGTGTGCCCGGCCCAGGCCTGAGCCTTCGGCAGCGCGCCGGCCTTCAACCCAGATCCAGCCGTTTCAGTCGCGAGGCCAGCGTGGTCGGCTTGAGACCGAGCAGCTCGGCGGCGCCATTCTTGCCGAACAGCCGCCCGCCCGCCGCCTGCAGCGCCGCCTTCAGGTTATCGCGCTCGAGCTGGCGCAGCTGGGCGTCGGTGAGAATGCCGGCCGGTACCGCCGGGCTTTCCGGCTCGGTCGCCACCACCGCGCGCGCCGCCGCGCCGGTCGGCAGGTCGATGCGCAGGTCGAGGCCTTCGCTGGTGATCAGCGCCCGCTCGATGACGTTCTGCAATTCGCGGATGTTGCCCGGCCAGGCGTAGGCCTGGAGCCGTTCGATGTCGGACTTGCGCAGGCGCCGGCCGGGCATGTTCAGGCGCTGGCCGACCTGCTTGAGGAAGTGCGCGGCCAGTTGCGGAATGTCCATGGGCCGCTCGCGCAACGCCGGCGAATGAATCGGGAACACGTTGAGGCGGAAGTACAGGTCCTCGCGAAAGCGCTTGGCCTCGGCTTCGGCGCGCAGGTCACGGTTGGTGGCGGCGACGATGCGCACGTCCACGCGCCGCGTGCGCTCCTCGCCGACCCGCTCGAACTGCCCTTCCTGCAACACGCGCAGCAGCTTGCTCTGCAGCTCCAGCGGAATCTCGCCGATCTCGTCGAGGAACAGCGTGCCGCCATCGGCCAGCTCGAAACGCCCGACGCGGTCGCGCAGCGCGCCGGTGAAGGCACCGCGCACGTGGCCGAAGAACTCGCTCTCGAACAGCTCGGCCGGAATCGCCGCGCAGTTCACCCGGATCAGCGGGTTCTGCGCGCGGCGGCTGGCCTGGTGGATGGCCCGCGCGATCAGCTCCTTGCCGGTGCCGGACTCGCCGTGGATCAGCACGCTGGCGTCGGTAGGCGCGACCACGTCGATCTGCTTGACGATCTTCAGGATTGGCTCGCTCTGGCCGACGATCTCCCGGTAGTTGTGCTCGATGTGGATCTCTTCCTGGAGGTAGGCGTTCTGCTGTTCCAGGCGCTGCTTGAGCTCCTGCAACTCGGTCAGCGCGGTGTGCAGCTGCGCCTCGGTGCTGCGCCGCTCGGTGATGTCGCGGAACACCACCACCGACCCGACGATGCGTCCGTCGGCGATCACCGGGGTACTGGTGAATTCCACCGGGAACATGCTGCCGTCGCGGCGCCAGAAGACTTCCTGGCGGCCCTCGTGGATCAGCCCGTCGTGCACCGCCTTGTAGATCGGGCAGTCCTCCACCGGGTAGTGGCTGCCGTCGGCGTGGCTGTGGTGATGGATGCGGTGGATGTTCTTGCCGATCATCTCGCTGGGTTCCCAGCCGAGCATGCGCGCCGCCGCCGGGTTGACGAAGGTAGCCAGGCCCTCGCTGTCGATGCTGTAGATGCCGTCGCCCACCGCGCTGAGCAGCAACTGGTTGTCGCGCTCGGTTTCCTGGAACAGGTTGAGGATGTTGCGCCACTCGATCAGCCCGCCGCGCATGGTCCGCTCGGTCTGCGCCTGGTCGAGGAAATAGCGCTGCGCGCTGCGTTCGCGCAGCACCAGGATCAGGTACTGGGTGCCCTTGAGCCTGAGGCAGGTGGCGGACACCTCCACTTCGATGCGTTCGCCACTCTTGCAGGCGCAGCTCAGCTCGTCGCTCCAGCCCTTACCCTCCTCGATCACCGCCTGGGTGAAGACGATCAGGTCGGCGAGCTGATGGCCGAACAGCCTGGTCACGGTCAGTTCGAGCATTTCCTGGCGCGGATAGCCGAACAGCTTGCAGGCGGCGATGTTGAGGTCGACGAAGCGGTTGGCCACCGGATCGAACTGGACGATGGCTTCCGGACAATGCTCGAAGACCATGTGCCGCGAGGCGTAGGCCATGTCGGCCCAGCCGGAGAGGTAATCGGGTTCCGCTGCGTTCATCGCTACGAGTTCTCGTGCTCGATGCCTACGAATTCTCGTAGTTATACGAGATTGCGTACCGCGAGGACAGCATCAGAAAGGCCTCAGAAAACCGTATCAGATTGGCAAGTTATTGATAAATAAACATTAGTTTTTATTTCAAAAAAGCTGGCACGCGCTTCGCTCTGTTCCGTTGCAGCCGCAGTCATCACTGTCGAGCCCACCCATAACGGAGAAACGGACCATGCCAAGCGTAGACATTGCCCAGTATCAGGACGGCGACTTCCTGGTGAATTACGAAGAAAAGGTCTTCGAGGACGTCAAGGCCGAACCGGGCGAGAAGGCCCTGCTTACCTTTCACACCATCGCCTTCGAAGGCTCCATCGGCCTGGTCAACATGCTCCAGGCCAAGCGCCTGCTGCGCAAAGGCTTCGAGACCAAGGTGCTGCTCTACGGACCGGGCGTGCAGCTCGGCGTCCAGCGCGGTTTCCCGACCCTCGGCGCCGAAGCCTTCCCCGGCCACCTCGCGGTGAACAACCAGATCAAGGCGTTCATGGCCGAGGGCGGCGAGGTCTACGCCTGCCGCTTCGCCCTGCAGGCGCTCTACGGGCAGACCGAGAAGGCGCTGATCGAGGGCATCCGCCCGATCAACCCGCTGGACGTGATGGACCTGCGCCTGCTGATGCGCCGCGAGGGCGCGCTGATCATCGATACCTGGACGGCGTAATCACTATCTGCCCTCTCCCGTTCACGGGAGAGGGGCCGGGGGAGAGGGCCAGGGCCGCGCCGGAGCCACAGGCAAAGCCCCTCTCCCTAACCCTCTCCACCAGGCATGCCCCCCATGAATGGGAGAGGGGATGTTCAGACACACCTGCGCTCGCCCCTCCCCCAAGAATGGGAGAGCGGACTGTCCAGTGTTCGAGCCACTTCATTAGGAGTTCCGCCCATGCCCACCCTCCGCGCCGCCGCCGTGCAGCTTTCGCCGGTGCTCTACAGCCGCGAAGGCACCGTCGACAAGGTCTGCCGGCAGATCGAGGCCCTCGGCCGGGAAGGCGTGCAGTTCGCCGTGTTCCCGGAAACGGTGGTGCCCTACTACCCCTATTTTTCCTTCGTCCAGCCGCCTTTCGCGATGGGCAAGCAGCACCTGAAACTGCTCGACGAGTCGGTGCAGGTGCCTTCCGCCGCGACGCTCGCCATCGGCGAGGCCTGCCGCGCGGCCAACATGGTGGTGTCGATCGGCGTCAACGAGCGCGACGGCGGCACGATCTACAACGCACAGCTGCTGTTCGACGCCGACGGCACGCTGATCCAGCACCGCCGCAAGATCACCCCGACCTACCACGAGCGCATGGTCTGGGGACAGGGCGACGGCTCGGGCCTACGCGCGGTGGACAGCGCCGCCGGGCGCATCGGCTCGCTGGCCTGCTGGGAGCACTACAACCCGCTGGCTCGCTACGCGCTGATGGCCGACGGCGAACAGATCCACGCGGCGATGTTTCCCGGTTGCCTGGTCGGCGAGATCTTCGCCGAGCAGATCGAGGTGACCATCCGCCACCACGCGCTGGAATCCGGCTGCTTCGTGGTCAACGCCACCGCCTGGCTGGAACCGGAACAGCAGCAACGGATCATGGCCGATACCGGCTGCGAACTGGCGCCGATCTCCGGCGGCTGCTTCACCGCCATCGTCTCGCCGGAAGGCCGCCTGCTCGGCGAACCGCTGCGCAGCGGCGAGGGCGTGGTAATCGCAGACCTCGACCTGGCGCTGATCGACAAGCGCAAGCGGATGATGGATTCGGTCGGCCACTACAGCCGCCCGGAACTGCTCAGCCTGCTGATCGACCGCACCCCCACCGCGCACCTGCACGAACGCCCGGCGGCGCTGCCGGCCCGCGCGCTCGAGGAGTTCGACCATGCCAGCCTCTGACCTGATCGCCAGCGACCTCCTCAGCGAACTGCAATGCCACGGCGTGCGCTGGCTCGACGGCAACGCCGGGCTGTCGCGCAAGGGCGGCGCCGGGCCTTCCGACCACAAGGCACTGAGCCTCGGCAACCACACCGCGATGGTGCCGATGCTCAACCAGGCGTCGCTGGATTCACCCTACTCGGCGCGGCCCAGTGGCGAGCTGGCGCTGATCTTCCGCGACGGCCTGCAGGTCGGCGAAGTGAAGATCCCCGGCGTGCCGAACTTCTATTCGCGCAGCACCGCCGACGGCATCCCCTACTGGAAGATCGCCACCCTGCACAGCCGCGACGTGCTCGCCACCACGGTGCTGCAGCACTGCATCCGCATGAACGAGGTGGCCAGCGCCTGCCAGTTCTGCGCCATCGGCCAGTCGCTGGCGAACGGCAAGACCATCGCCCGCAAGCGCCCGGCGCAGCTCGCCGAGGTGGCGAAGGCGGCGGTCGAGCTGGACGGCGTCAAGCACATGGTGATGACCACTGGCACGCCGCAGACGCCCGATCGCGGCGCGGCGATCCTTTGCGAGTCGGCGGCCGCGGTCACCGCCGCGGTGGACCTGCCGATCCAGGCGCAGTGCGAGCCGCCGGACGACGACGCCTGGTTCGCCCGCCTCAAGGACAGCGGCGTGGTGTCCCTCGGCATGCACCTGGAGGCGGTCACCGACGCGGTGCGCACGCGGATCATGCCGGGCAAGGCCGAGGTGCCGCTGAGCCGCTATTTCTCGGCCTTCGAGGCGGCGCTCAAGGTGTTCGGCCACGGCCAGGTGAGCACCTACATCCTCGCCGGGCTGGGCGACTCCGAAGACGATATCGCCGCCATTTCCGAGCGCCTCGCCGCGCTCGGCGTGTACCCCTTCGTGGTGCCCTTCGTGCCCATCGACGGCACGCCGCTGGCGCAGCACCCGAAACCGGACAACGCCATGCTCCAGCGGCTCTACCCGCGGATCGGCGCCAGCCTGCGCCGCCACGGGCTGCACTCCGAGAAGATCAACGCCGGCTGCGCCAAATGCGGCGCCTGCTCGGCCCTGAAGAAACACGAGTGAGGAGCACGCCGATGAACGCCTTCGCCCTGGTCGACGACCAGTTCGCCCCGTTCCGCGCCGACGACCTGCTGGTCAAGCCGGCCAGCGAGGCCTGGGAACGCCGTGACTATTTCGCCCTGCGCCGCGCGGTGTTTTCCGAAGAGCAGCAACTGCTCGCCCAGGACCGCGACGCGCACGACTTCCAGGCCATCGCCATCGTCGCCCTGGCGAACAACTGCGCGGTGGCCGACCGGGTGATCGGCGCGGTGCGCATCTACCAGCCCGAGCCGGGCCTCTGGTACGGCGGCCGGCTGTGCGTCGAGCGCGCCTATCGCCGTCACGGGCTGATCGGCACGGCGCTGGTCAACGAGGCGGTATCGCGTGCCCTCGAACTGGGCTGCACGCGCTTCCTCGCCACCGTGCAACAGGCCAACGAGGCGTACTTCCACGGCCTGCACTGGCAGACGCTGGAACACCTGGAACTGCTCGGCCAGCCGCACGCGCTGATGCAGGCGGACCTCGGCCGCTACCCGTTCATGCCGCGCCAGGTGTCGCTGCTGCCGCTGAAGGCACGCCGCCATGACTAACGCCCTGCGCCTGCCGCTGAGCACGCCGCTCGAAGCGCTGCTCGACACCCTGCGCGACACCCCGGCGATGCGCGCCAAGCTGGCCATCCAGCGCCCGGCCCGGCAACTGGATGCCCCGCTCGCGGCGAGCCGCGACGCACTCTACGCCCTGCCCGGCGACGACACCGCGGCGATCCGCGTCGGCGACCGTTACCAGTTGCTGGCCATCGAGGGCATGCTGCCGGCCTTCGTCGAGGCCGCGCCCTGGTTCGCCGGCTGGTCGGCGGTGATGGCCAACGTCAGCGACATCACCGCCATGGGCGGGCGCGCCTGCGCGGTGGTCAACGCCTACTGGCATCACGATGCCGACGCCGCCGGCCAGGTGCTCGCCGGCATCCGCGCCGCCTGCGAGGCCTACGGGCTGATCCTCGCCGGCGGCCACACCAGCCAGGCGGGCGGCAACCCGGCGGCGCTGGCGGTGGCGATCACCGGCATCGCGAAGAAGCTGCTCTCGACGCTGCACGTCGCGCCCGGCCAGGTGCTGGCCATGGCGGTCGACCTCGACGGCCGCTGGCACGCCGACGCGCCCTACTGGAAAGCCTTCGAGAACGTCCCCGGCGAACGCCTGCGCGAGCAGCTGGAAGTCATCCCGCGGCTGGCCGAGGCCGGCCTGCTGCTGGCCGCCAAGGACATCAGCAACGCCGGCCTGCTGGGCACCCTGCTGATGCTGCTGGAACCTACCGGCTGCGGTGCCGAGCTGGACCTCGACGCCCTGCCGCGCCCGGCCGACGGCGACCTACCGCGCTGGCTGCAGGCGTTCCCCAGCTACGGCTACCTGCTCAGCCTCGACGACGCCGCCTTCCCGGAAGTGCAGGCCGCCTTCGCCTTCCACGGCCTGACCTGCGCGCGCATCGGCCGGATCGACGCCAGCGCGCGCCTGGTCGTGCGCCAGGACACCGAGCGCAGCGAATTCTGGAACCTCGCAGAGACGCCCTTCACCGGCCTGCGCTACCCCACCCACACCCCCGCCCAGGAGCACTGACATGCCCGCCGTCAACTTTCGCGTGCGCTGGCCCGATGGCCAGGAAAGCCCCGGTTACTCACCGTCCACGGTGATCTACGAACACCTGCACAGCGGCGTGCCCTACGCCCTGGAGGATTTCCTGCAACGCCTGGAAACCGCGCTGAACGCGGCGTCCGAGCGGGTCAGGGAGGTGAAGGGTTTCTACTGCAGCTCGGCGATGGACACCCTCGCCTCGCTCAAGTACCAGGCCGACCGTCATGGCGAAGGCGCCGTGCAGGTGCTGGAGATGAGCACCGACAGCGAAGGCCGCGTGCTCGGCGGCTGGGGCTCGTTCCCCACCTAACGTTGCCCGCCCCACGCTCGGGGCGAACAGGACCCTAGGGTGGATCGAGGCACCTAGCCGACGCTCTTTCATCCACCGCCGCGTCGATCGGTGGATCGATGAAGCGCGATCCACCCTACGTCCTTGCCCGAGCGTTCGAAGCGAACACAACCGCAGGATGGATCGGGGCGCGTAGCCGACGCCTTTTTCATCCACCGTTGCACCGCCCGGTGGATCGATGAAGCGCGATCCACCCTACAGAAGCCATTCCGGGCGAATGCCTCAGCGGCACTCCCATCGACCAACCCTTTTTCGGAGAACCCCATGAAAAGCGCCCCTCAACCCCAGCACCACAGCGTCATCATCGTCGGCGGCGGCCAGGCCGGTCTTTCCGCCAGCTACTACCTGCAGCAGCAGGGCATCGATCACCTGCTGCTGGAGAAGAAAAGCCTGACCCACGCCTGGCGCACGCAGCGCTGGGACGCCTTCTGCCTGGTCACGCCGAACTGGCAGTGCGCGCTGCCCGGCTACCCGTACCAGGGCGACGACCCGCACGGTTTCATGAAGCGCGAGGAAATCATCGCCTACCTCGACGGCTTCATCGCCTCGGTGAACGCACCGGTGCGCGAGGGCGTCGCGGTGCAGAAGGTCAGCCCGCGGCCGCAGGGCGGCTACAGCGTGCAGACCTCGGCCGGCGAGTTCAGCGCCGACGAGGTGATCATCGCCTCGGGTGGCTACCACACGCCGATCATTCCGCGCCTGGCCGAGCGCCTGCCGCCGAGCATCACCCAGATCCACTCCGAGCAGTATCGCAACCCGGCGCAATTGCCGGCCGGCAAGGTGCTGGTGGTCGGCTCCGGGCAGTCCGGCGCGCAGATCGCCGAGGACCTGCACCTGGCCGGCCGCGAGGTGTTCCTGGCGGTCGGCGACGCGCCGCGCTGCGCCCGCTTCCACCGTGGCCGCGACGTGGTCGACTGGCTGGCGGAGATGGGCTACTACGACATCGGCGTCGACCGCCATCCGTTGCGCGAGGGCGTGCGCGACAACACCAACCACTACGTCACCGGCCGCGACGGCGGGCGCGACATCGACCTGCGCCGCTTCGCCCTCGAAGGCATGCAGCTGTTCGGCGTGCTGCGCGAGCTGGACGGCGACACCCTGCGTTTCTCCACCAACCTCGCGGCCAAGCTGGACGCGGCGGACGCGGTGTACAACCGGATCAATGCCAGCATCGACCAGTACATCGCCGAGAACGCCATCGACGCGCCGCCCGGCGAGGTCTACCAGCCGCTCTGGCAACCGCCCGCGGAGCGCGAGACGCTGAACCTGACGGAAGCCGGCATCAGCTGCATCGTCTGGTGCATCGGCTTCGCCCCGGACTTCGCCTACGTCGACGTCGGCGTGTTCAACGGTCGCGGCCATCCGGTCCATACGCGCGGCGTCAGCGCCCAGCCGGGGCTGTATTTCCTCGGCCTGCCGTGGCTCTACACCTGGGGCTCGGGACGCTTCTCCGGGGTCGCCCGGGATGCCGAGTACCTGGTGGAGCGCATCGCCGAACGGATCGCGCCGCGTAGCCGCGTGGTCAATGCCTAGCCCCCGCCCGCCCTGGAGCCGACCATGTCCACACAACGCCCGCCGCTGCCGCCGTTCACCCGCGAGAGCGCCATCGAAAAGGTCCGCCTCGCCGAAGACGGCTGGAACAGCCGCGATCCCGAACGCGTCTCGCTGGCCTACAGCCTCGATACCCAGTGGCGCAACCGCGCCGAGTTCGTCCATGACCGCGCCGGGGCGAAAGCCTTCCTCGAGCGCAAATGGGCGAAGGAACTGGACTACCGGCTGATCAAGGAGCTGTGGGCCTTCGACGGCAACCGCATCGCCGTGCGCTACGCCTACGAATGGCACGACGATTCCGGCAACTGGTTCCGCTCCTATGGCAACGAGAACTGGGAGTTCGACGGCGACGGGCTGATGACGCGGCGTTTCGCCTGCATTAACGACCTGCCGATCCGAGAGGAACAGCGCCTGTATCGCTGGCCGCTGGGGCGCCGGCCGGACGAGCATCCCGGCCTGTCCGACCTGGGGCTCTGAGCGCGGGCGCGGCCACCCACTCCGGCAGCGCGTGTCGTTCGCGGCGATACTGCCGCTCTGGCCCTGCAGACCCTGCGGCCTTTCGCCACGGGGCCTGCAGCCAGGGCGCCGGATCATCTGATCTGGTTTTTTTAGATTTAGCTGAGTCTGTTACCGGCACAGTTCGCCGCCGATCATGGTCGGGCCTGATAAAAAGCCTGATGGGGCGACACCATGACCGACCGTATTCCCGCCCGGATCATCGACAGCATCGATCCGAGCCAGCCAATCCGCCTCACCCCCGCGCAAGCCGGCGGGCCGATCCACACCCGCAGTTTCACCGGACTGTTCCGCAACCTGCGCCGCTATGGCGCCGGGGCGCTGTTCCTGCTGTTCTTCGGCACCGCCTGGCTCGACTGGGGCGGCCGCCAGGCCGTGCTCTGGGACCTCTCGGGGCGCAAGTTCTACATCTTCGGCGCGACCTTCTGGCCACAGGACCTGGTGCTGCTCTCGGCGATCCTGATCATCGCCGCCTTCGGCCTGTTCGCCATCACCGTGTTCGCCGGCCGCGTGTGGTGCGGCTACACCTGTCCGCAAAGCGTCTGGACCTGGGTGTTCATGTGGGCGGAGAAGGTCACCGAGGGCGACCGCGGCCAGCGTCTCAAGCTGGACGCCGCGCCCTGGTCGGCGACCAAGCTGCTGCGGCGTGGCGCCAAACACGCGCTCTGGCTGGCCATCAGCCTGGCCACCGCGCTGGCGTTCGTCGGCTACTTCACGCCGATCCGCGACCTGGTGCGCGAGCTGTTCACCTTGCAACTGGACCTGACCACCGCCTTCTGGGTCGCCTGCTTCAGCGCCGCCACCTACCTCAACGCCGGCTGGCTGCGCGAGCAGGTGTGCCTGCACATGTGCCCCTACTCGCGCTTCCAGAGCGTGATGTTCGACGCCGACACCCTGGTGGTGACCTACGACGCCGCCCGTGGCGAGAATCGCGGCCCGCGGCGCAAGGACGTCGACCCGCGCAGCGCCGGGCTGGGCGACTGCATCGACTGCACCATCTGCGTCCAGGTCTGCCCCACCGGCATCGACATCCGCGACGGCCTGCAGCTCGACTGCCTGAGCTGTGGAGCCTGCATCGACGCCTGCGACTCGGTGATGGACAAGATGGGCTATGCCCGCGGCCTGGTGCGCTACAGCTCGGAACGCGCGATGGCGGGCGGCAAGACCCGCCTGCTGCGGCCGCGCCTGATCGGCTATGCGGCCCTGCTGGTGGCGATGATCGGCGCCTTCGTCTGGGCCCTGCAGGTTCGCCCGCTGGTGTCGCTGGACGTGACCAAGGACCGCGGCCTGTACCGCGAGAACAGCCTCGGCCAGATCGAGAACATCTACACCCTGAAGCTGATCAACAAGACCCAGCAGGCGCGCCACTACGTCATCGAACTGGCCGAGGAAGGCGACTTCCACTACAGCGGCCAGCGCGAGGTGCTCCTGCAACCGGGGGAGATCGCCGATCTGCCTGTCAGCGTGGCGCTGACCGCGGACACCGCGAACAGCTCGCAGCCACTGACCTTCGCCGTGCAGGACCTCGACGAACCGACGACCCGGATCAGCGCCGCCAGCACCTTCGTCGCGCCGATCAACCGCTGATCGGTGGCGACAGCCGCGAGGCCGCCGCTCCGACATCCCGAAGCACCGACAGGTTGAAGTACAGTGTCCAGCACCAGCCCAGCCGCGATGACCCTGTCCACGATGAAGCGCTACGAGAAGTTCGCCGACGAAATCGCCGAATCGATCCGCAACGGCGTGCTCGCCCCCGGCGAGCGCGTCCCCTCGGTACGTCACGCCAGCCGCACCTACGGGGTCAGCCCGTCCACGGTGTTCCAGGCCTACTACCTGCTGGAGGACCGCGGGCTGATTCAGGCGCGGGCGCGTTCCGGCTACTTCGTCCGCGAGCACGCCAAGCACCCGCTGCACGAGCCGGAATCGCCGGTGGAGCGTGGCCCGCGCCAGGCGCAGACCACCGAGGTGGACGTCAGCGAACTGGTGTTCTCGGTGCTCGGCTCGCTGAAGAATCCGGCCACCGTGCCCTTCGGCTCGGCCTTCCCCAGCCCCTACCTGTTTCCCCTCGCGCGGCTGGCCCGCTCGATGGCGCAGAGCGTGCGCGACATGCCGCCGCAAGCGGTGATCGCCGACATGACCGCCGGCAATCCCGACCTGCGCCGGCAGATCGCCCTGCGCTACATGGTCGCCGGCGTGCGTTTGCCGATGGACGAGCTGGTAATCACCAACGGCGCGATGGAGGCGCTCAACCTCTGCCTGCAGAGCGTGACCCGCCCCGGCGACCTGGTGGCCATCGAGGCGCCGGCGTTCTACGCCACCCTGCAGGTGCTCGAGCGGCTGAAGCTCAAGGCGGTGGAGATTCCCGTGCACCCGCGCGAGGGCATCGACCTGGAGAGCCTCGCCGACAGCCTGCAACGCCTGCCGATCAAGGCCTGCTGGTTCATGAGCAGCCTGCAGAACCCGCTCGGCGCGAGCATGAGCGAGGACAAGAAGCGTGCCCTCTACGAACTGCTCCACGGCCATCAGGTGCCGCTGATCGAGGACGACGTCTACGCCGAGCTGTACTACGGCACGCAGCCGCCGAAACCGGTGAAGAGCTTCGACCGCGACGGACTGGTGATGCACTGCGGTTCGTTCTCCAAGAGCCTGGCGCCGGGTTACCGGGTCGGCTGGGTGGCCGGTGGGCGCTACGCCGAGCAGATCAGCCGGCTCAAGCTGATGACCACCATCTCGCCCTCGGTGCCGGCCCAGGCGGCGATCGCCGATTACCTGCAGCACGGTGGCTACGACCGCCACCTGCGCAAGCTGCGCCATGCGCTGGAGATGCAGCAGGGCGCGATGCTCGCCTCCGCCGCCCGGCATTTCCCGGCCAGCACGCGGGTCACGCGGCCCACCGGCGGCTACTTCCTGTGGTTCGAATTTCCCGAGCGGGTCGACTCGCTGCAGCTGTTCCAGCTGGCGCTCGCCCAGGGCATCAGCCTGGCGCCGGGGCCGATCTTTTCCGCCACCCGCCGCTTCGGCAACTGCGCGCGGCTCAACCACGGCCACCCGTGGGACGCCGGCAGCGAGCGGGCGATGGAAACCCTCGGGCTGATTCTCGCGACCTTCTGAGTGGCGCCAAGGCTTCGGCTTCACCGAGGGGAAGGTGCGCATGGCGCACCCTACGGAAGCAGGCCCCGCGAGACCACTGACCGTAGGGTGCGCCGCGCGCACCGAGCCATAACGCCAAGGCCTCGGCTTCAGCGCGGGATAGGTGCGCATCGCGCACCCTACAGAAGCAGGCCCAGCCAGGCGGAAACCAGCAGCAACAGCCCCATCGCCTGGTTGAAGCGGCGCAGCGCGGTGGGTGAGCGCAGCAGCCGCGCGCTGCCGACGCCCAGGCAGGCCCAGGCGGCCAGGCAGGGCAGCGAGACGACGAAAAAGATCGCCGCCAGTTGCAGCGTGCGCAGGCCCTGGTCCGGGCCGTGGCCGGCGAACACGCCGAGCACAGCCAGGGCCATCATCCAGGTCTTCGGGTTGACCAGTTGCAGGCTCGCCGCGGCGAGCAGGCCGAAGCGCCCCGGCATGGCGCCCGGCGCGCCCAGGTCAGGCGGCGGGCTGCGGAAGATCTTCCAGGCTAGGTAGCTGAGCCAGGCGATGCCCGCCGCATTCATCGCCAGCTGCACCTGCGGCAGGCGCGCCAGCAGGTCGCCGAACCCGCTGCCCACCAGCAGCACGATGGCCGCCGCGGCGGCGCAGGCGCCGAACACCGCCGGCAGGCTGGCGAGCAGGCCGTGGCGCGCGCCGTTGTTCAACACCAGCAGGTTGGTCGGGCCGGGCGTGATCGAGGCGACCAGGGCGAACAGCACGAAGGGCAGGAAGGACGCGGACATGGGCAGCTCCTGAAGAAGGGCAGCCAAGCATGTCGCGGGCGGATTCAGCGGTCTGGACGATTTGTGCAGCGCGTGCGGTAGTCCGCCGGCGTCAGCCCGTAGGCGCGGCGGAACCAGCGCCCGAGGTGGCTCTGGTCAGCGAAGCCCAGCGTCGCGGCGACCAGCGCCGGGCTCTCGCCACGCGCCAGCAGGCGGCGCGCGCGGGTCAGGCGCAGCTGGATCAGGTAGGCGTGCGGCGGCAGGCCATAGGCGGCCTTGAAGGCGCGGGTCAGGCGATAGCGATCGACCCCGGCGATCTGCGCCAGCTGGTCCATGCCCAGGTCCTGCTCCAGGTGCGCGTGCAGATAATCGCGCGCCCGCTGCGCCGCGCGCGGCAGGCGTGGGTCGCAGGCCGGCATCCGCGTGCGCCAGGTGAGATGGCGGGTCAGGCGCTCCAGCAGCAGGTCCAGCGCCGCCTGGCGGGCGATGCGGATGTCCCGCCCGTGGAGCATGGCGAAGGCGCTGGCGGTGGCGCCGGCCAGCTGCGGGTCCTCGGCGAGAACCTGGGCGAAACTCAGCTGGGCATGTTCCGGCGCCTGCTCGAACAGCCCGCACAACTCGCGTTCCAGCCAGTGCGGGTCGAGGTAGAGCATGCGGTAGGTGAACCCTTCCGCGGTCGGCGCATGGCCGTCATGGATGTCGCCGGGTTCGAGCAGGAACACCTGTCCCGGCGTGCTCGAACGCCGCGCGCCACGGCAATGGAACTGCTGCACGCCCTGCTCGGTGAAACCGACCAGATAGCTGTCGTGCCAGTGCGGATCGTAGGCATGGCCTTCGAAATGCGCCCGGATGGTCTCGATGCCGGTGTCACCGTCCTGCAGCAGTTCCACCCAGTTGTTCATACCTGCCTCCCGCGTCGCCGCTCATTATCGGCAGCGACGCGGTGCCAGGCTATCGCCGCGCGAACCGATGGTCTGGAAGATTTGTGCAGCCTGATCGGCGCCGCAACGGCACCCGCCGGTGGATCGCACCTCAGCCCGGCACCTGCTCGCGGAACACGCCCGTCAGCCAGTCGACGAACACCCGCACACGCGGCGACATGTGGCGGTTCTGCGGGTAGAGCAGCGAAACCGGCATCGGTGGCGGGGGGAACTGCGGCAGCACCTCGCACATCAGGCCCTGTTCGAGCTGCGCGGCGAAGCGGTAGCGCGGCGCCTGCACCAGGCCCAGGCCGGCGAGCGCCGACGCAGCGTAGATCTGCACGCCGAACACGGTCAACGCGCCCTGGATCTCGACCTCGCGCACCTCTCCGCCGACGCTGAACTCGAAGGGGAAGAAGCGTCCGCTGCACTTCGACACGTAGTTCACCGCGCGATGTTCGGCGAGGTCCTCCAGGCGCTGGGGCGTGCCGTACCGACTCAGGTAGGCCGGGCTGGCGGCGGTGATCTGCGCAAGAGTGGCCACCCGCCGGCCGATCAGTGAGGAGTCGCCCAGGGTGCCGGAACGCAGCACGCAGTCGACGCCCTCCTCGATCAGGTCGACGAAGCGGTCGGCCTCGCTCAGCGACAGCTCGATCTCCGGGTAGCGGGCGAGAAACTCGGGCAGCGCCGGCACCACGAAATGCCGCGCCAGGGTGCCGCTCAGATCGACGCGCAAGCGCCCTTTGGGCGCCACGCTACGAAAGGCGTGCTCGGCCTCCTCCAGCTGTGCGAGCAGGTGCACGCAGCGTTCGTGATAGGCCTCGCCATCCAGCGTCGGCCGGACCCGCCGCGTGCTGCGCTCCAGCAGCCGGGTACCAAGGCGCGCTTCCAGCTGGTTGATCACGTGGGTCAGCGTGGCGCGGGGCATCTGCAGGTCTTCGGCGGCCAGCGTGAAGCTGTTGCGCTCGAAGACCCTCACGAAGACCTTCATGGCCCTGACCTGATCCATGGAGCGGTCCCTCGATTGTTGGCGATTTCTGAATGGTAACGCCAATTCCCGCATATTTATCCGCGGCAGTGAGCATGTGAACCTGTGGTCGTACACAAAACAGCACCCTCTATTCCCCAGGAGATTGCCCATGAACCGCCAGCCCCCATCACCCGTAGCCATCGTCACCGGTGCCTCCCGCGGCATCGGCGCCGAGATCGCCCGGCGCATTGCCGCCGACGGCTTCGCGGTTGCCGTGAACTACGCCAGCAGCGCCAGCGAGGCGGACCTCGTGGTGGCGCAGATCGTCGCCGATGGCGGCCGCGCCGTCGCGATCAAGGCCGACGTCGCCAGCGCCGAGGACGTGCGCCGGCTGTTCGAGGAAACCGAGGCAAGCCTCGGTCGCGTCGACGTGCTGGTGAACAACGCCGGCGTTCTCAAGACCGCGCCGCTGGCCGAACACGACGATGCGTTGTTCGAGCGGACCTTCGCGATCAACACGCGCGGCACCTTCAACACCCTGCGCGAGGCCGCGGCGCGGATGAATGACGGCGGCCGCATCGTCAACTTCTCGAGCACCGCGCTGGCCCTGAAACTGCCGGGCTACGCCATCTACAACGCCAGCAAGGCCGCGGTGGAAGCCTTAACCGCGGTGTTCGCCAAAGAACTGCGCGGGCGCAACATCCGCGTCAACGCGGTCGCTCCGGGGCCGGTCGCCACCGAGCTGTTCCTCGACGGCAAGAGCGAGGAACAGGTCCGGCAGTTCGCCCGGATGCCGCCGCTGGAACGCCTCGGCGAGCCGGACGACATCGCCGCCGTGGTGGCCTTCCTCGCCGGCCCGCAGTCGGGCTGGATCAACGGGCAGGTCCTGCGCGCCAACGGCGGCCTGGCCTGAGTCGCGGCGCCGGGTGAGCGCCGCAGACACCTCCCCGGGGCGGGCTCGCCCTCCGGCGATCAGGCGCCGGTGGCGTTCAGGATCGCCATGTCTTCCCCGTCCAGCTTCAGGCTGACCGCCTTGACCAGGCTGTCCAGCTGGCTGCGCCTGGTCGCACTGGCGATCGGTGCGGTGACTCCGGGCGTGGCGATGAGCCAGGCCAGGGCGACCTCGGCCGGCGTCGCCCGATGCTTCTCGGCGATCCCGTCCAGCGCGGAAAGAATGCGCTGGCCGCGGGCGTCGAGGTACTTCTCGATGTCTTCGCCGCGCGGGCTCTTGCCGAGGTCGGCCACGGAGCGGTACTTGCCGGAGAGGAAGCCGGAGGCGAGGCTGTAATAGGTGATGACGCCCAGGTTCTCCTCGATCACCAGGTCGCGCAGGGCGCCCTCGTAGCCGCTGCGGTCGTAGAGGTTGTACTCCGGCTGCAGCGTGGCGTAGCGCGGCAGGTCATACGCCGCGCTCACGTCGAGGGCCCGGCGCAACTGGCCGGCGTCGTGGTTGGAAGCGCCGATGGCGCGCACCTTGCCTTGCTCGATGAGGCGCTGGTAGACGCCGAGGGTTTCCTCCAGCGGCACCTCGGGATCGAACAGGTGCGACTGGTACAGGTCGATGGTTTCCACCTGCAGCCGCCGCAGCGAATCCTCCACCGCGCGTTCGATCCAGCGCCTGGAAAGCCCCTTGCGGTCGGCGCCCAGTTCCATGCCCACCTTGGTCAGGATCAGCACCTTGTCACGCTTGCCCGGGTTGGCCTTGAGCCAGTTGCCGATGATGGTTTCCGACTCACCGCCCTGGTTGCCGTCAACCCACACCGAGTACATGTCGGCGGTATCGATGGCGTTGAGGCCGGCATCGACGAAGGCGTCGAGCAACTCGAAGCTGGTCTTTTCATCGATGGTCCAGCCGAACACGTTGCCGCCGAACACCAGGGGGGCGATTTCCAGGCCGGAATGGCCGAGAGGACGTTTGTTCATCGTTGGACTCCTTGGAAGAAAGGAAGGAACCGCGCACGGCCGGCGGGTCTCTGAACTAGGTTCGAGCCGAGGATAGCGCAAAGATTCTCTTGCCCGGCCGGAGGACGCCTCCGGCCCTTCCCGGCATTTTCCACGGCGCGGCGCCGGGCATGTTCTGCCGCCGCGGCTCCGCGCCCAGCCACGAGGAGAAGCAGCATGCACATCGATCTTTCGGGCAAACAGGCGGTGGTCAGTGGGTCCACCGGGGGCATCGGGCGGGCTATTGTCGAGGGCCTCGCCGCCGCCGGCGCCCGCGTGGTGGTCAACGGCCGCCATGCGGACAAGGTAGAACAGGCGATCGCCAGGGTCCGCGAGAAACACCCGCAGGCCGACCTGCTCGGTTTCGTCGGCGACCTCGGCAGCGCCGAGGGCTGCGCGGCCCTGCTGGAGAAGCATCCGCACTGCGACATCCTGGTGAACAACCTGGGCGTCTACGGCCCGCAGGACTTCTTCGAGATTCCCGATGCCGAATGGACGCGCTTCTTCGAGACCAATGTGATGTCCGGCGTGCGCCTGGCCCGCGGCTACGTTCCGGGCATGGCCGAGCGCGGCTGGGGACGGGTGGTGTTCCTGTCCTCGGAATCGGCGCAGAACATCCCGGCGGACATGATTCACTACGGCTTTAGCAAGACCGCCCTGCTGTCGATTTCCCGCGGACTGGCCAAGCGCATGGCCGGCAGCGGGGTGACGGTGAACGCGGTGCTGCCGGGGCCGACGCTGTCCGAGGGGGTTGGCGAGATGCTCGCCGAGCAGGTCGAGGAGACCGGCAAGTCGCTGGAGGAAGTCGGTTCCGAGTTCGTCCGCACCCAGCGGCCGTCGTCGATCATCCAGCGCCTGGCGACGGTGGAGGAAGTCGCCAACCTGGTCGTCTACACCTGCTCCACCCAGGCCTCGGCCACCAGCGGCGCGGCCCTGCGCGTGGATGGCGGCGTGATCGACGCGTTGGTCTGAGGCAGGTTGCCGATGAACGATCGCCGAAGGGCGGGCGCCCGCAGCCACTAGCGGCGCTGGCCGTGGCTAACTTGGGTGCGCCGCGCGCACCGATGGGATGACCCCGAACGTCACACCCGCCCGGTGCGCATGGCGCACCGTGGGGGTTGCAGGTCAGCCGTGGAAGCGGCCGATTTCGTGGCGCAGCTCGTCGGCCAGGCGGTTCAATTCCTGCGCGGTTTCCGCCAGGTGGGCGACCACTTCGCGCTGTTCGCTGTTGGCCTGGGCGATGCCCTGCAGGTTGGAGCTCAGCGCGGTGGCGGTGCTGCTCTGCTCGTGGGTGGCGGTGGTGATGGCGGCGAACTGCTCGCCCGCCGCCTCGCTCTGCCCGGCGATCTGCGACAGCGCGGCGCCGACCTTGGCGTTGAGTTCCAGGCCGCCCTGCATCAACTGGCGACCGTGTTCCATGGTGCTGATGGCGCTGCTGGTCTCGCTCTGGATGCTGCCGATCATCCCTGAGATCTGCTCGGTGGCCTCGCGGGTTCGCGCGGCGAGGTTGCGCACCTCGTCGGCGACCACGGCGAAACCGCGGCCAGCCTCGCCGGCGCGCGCGGCCTCGATGGCGGCGTTGAGCGCCAGCAGGTTGGTCTGCTCGGCGATCGAGGTGATCACCCCGACGATGCCGCCGATTTCCTGCGAGCGCTGACCGAGCGTGTCGATCACCGTCGCCGTGCCGTTCAGCGCGCTGGCGATCTGTTCCAGCGACCGCGAGGCCTCGTCCATGCTGCGCAGGCCGATGCGCGTCTGCTGCGCGTTGTCGCTGGCCATGCGCTCCGTCTCGCGCATGTTGTCGGCGATGTTCAGCGAGGTCGCGCTGAACTCTTCCACCGCGCCGGCCATGCTGGCGATCTCGCCGGACTGCTGCTCCATGCCCTCGTAGGCGCCGCTGGACAGCCCGGACAGCGCGTGGGCGCGGCTGCTCACCTGCAGCGAGGCGCTGCGGATGTGCTCGACCATGTCCGCGAGCGCGCTGCCCATGTGGTTGAAGCTGCTCGCCAGTTCGCCGATCTCGTCGTGGCTGCTGACCGTCATCCGCGCGCTGAGGTCGCCGCCGCCGAGGGCGCGGGCCTGCCGGACCAGCTCGCCGAGCGGACGCAGCTTGCGCCGCAGCAGGCCGATCACCAGCGCCGCGGCGATCAGCATCGCCAGCAGGCTGCCGAAGGCCAGCTGGCTGCCGACGTGCCAGGTCACTTCGCGGATTTCCTTCTTCGGCAGGCTGGCGATGACCTGCCAGGGCCCTTCGCTGAAGGGCGCGGCGACGGCGTAGAAGTCCTCGCGGCCGTCGTTGAAGAACTGCCCGCGGCCCGGCTCGCGGGCCAGTTCGGCGGCGCGCGGTGCCAGTGCGGCGGGGTCGTTGGCGCCGGCCGGCGGCACCAGCCATTTGCCCTGTTCGTCGAGCAGCGCCAGCGAGCCGGTCTGGCCGATGCGAAAGCGCGCCAGGTTGGCGAACTGCGCGTTCTGCGCGTCGGTGTAGTCGAAGCCGACGAAGAGCACCGCGATGACCTGGCCGTTGGCGTCGCGCACCGGGGTGTACTGGGTCATGTAGAGCCGCTCGAACAGCGACGCGCGGCCGACGTAGCCCTGCCCGGCGAGCAGGCCCTGGTAGGCCGGGTGGGAGTGGTCGAGCGCCGTGCCGATGGCGCGGCTGCCGTCCTGCTTGCTCAGCGAGGTGGTGACACGGACGAACTCCGCCCCGTCGCGGACGAACACCGTGGCGGCGCCGGCGGTGAGCTGGCGAAACTCTTCGACCAGGGCGAAGTCGTTGTTCAGCACCTGACCGTTCAGATAGAGCGTCGGCGGGGTCAGCGAGCCGACCGCGACCCGCTCGTCCGCGCGCAGACTAAGGCCGCTGGCGAAGCGCTTCTCGAACAGGCTGGCGAGGCGCTGGGTGCTCTCGCGCAGGCTGCCGTGGAAGGTCGCCAGTTGATCGGCGAGCAGGCGCGCCTCGCTGGCCAGGTGTTGCTCTCGGGTGGCGAAGTTGGCGCTATCCAGCGAACGCAGGGCGAACAGCGTGCTGGCACCGATCATCACCACGAGAATGAGGGCCAATGCCACGGCGAGCTGCCAGGCTATGCGGGACTTGGGTTGCGGCATGTGATCTCTCGCTGCGAATGACGGGCGCCGGGGTGCCAGGCACCCTGTTATTCGGCGGGCGGCGAGATTACTTGAGTCCACCACTGCGGTATAGCGACGCACAGGAACGCGGCAAGAAGAGCTCGCAACGCCGGCCCGCCGGGCTACGGCCGCGACGGAGGAGCCCGCCCTGCGATCCCCGGCAACACGTCGATCAGCCGATCACCCGAATCGGCGCGCCCGCGGCCCAGGCCTGGATGTCTTCGATCATCTGGCCGTAGAACACCCGGTAGTTGGCCTCGCTGACGTAGCCGACGTGCGGCGTGGCGAGGACGTTGTCGAGGTGGCGGAACGGGTGATCGGCGGGCAGCGGCTCCTCGTCGAAGACATCCAGCGCGGCGCCGGCCAGACGTTTTTCCTGCAGCGCGGCGATCAACGCCGCTTCGTCGACGATCGGCCCGCGGGCGGTGTTCACCAGGTACGCCGTGGGCTTCATCCAGCCCAGCGCCTGCGCGTCGACCAGGCCCTTGCTGCGCGGACCGAGCACCAGATGCACGGTGAGCACGTCGGCCTGCTCGAACAGGCTGCGCTTGTCGACGTACTCGACGCCCAGCGCCGCCGCACGTTCGGCGGTGAGGTTCTCGCTCCAGGCGATGACGCGCATGCCGAACGCCTGGCCGTAGCCGGCGATGCGCTGGCCGATGGCGCCCAGGCCGAGGATGCCGAGGGTCCTGCCGTACAGGTCGCGGCCCAGCCCGACCTGCCAGCCGCCGTTGCGCAGCGAGGCGGCCTCGGCCAGCAGGTTGCGTCCCAGCGCCATGATCAGCGCCCACGTCAGTTCCGGCGCCGCCTGCTTGTAGCTGTCGGTGCCGCAGACCTGGATGCCGCGGCGCGTGGCGCTGGCGAGGTCGATGGCGGCATTGCGCATCGCCCCGGTGACCAGCAGCCTGAGGCGCGGCAGGCCGGCCAGCAGGGCGTCGTCGAAGCGGGTGCGTTCGCGCATCACGCAGATCACCTCGAACGGGGCGAGCCGCTCGATCAGCGTGGCGGTATCCGCCGGGTAGTCGTGCAGGAAGCTCAGTTCGCCGATGCCCTCGAGCACCGACCAGTCCACCACGTCGCGGGCCACGTCCTGCCAGTCGTCGATCACCGCGATGCGCACCTTTGCCGAACTCATTGCTCACCTCTCGCTCAGGGAAAAATTACCGCCCGCTGGCGGCGGTCAGGCTGATCCGGGTGATCTCCGACGGCGCGCCGAAACGCAGCGGCGGCCCCCAGTATCCCGTGCCCCGGCTGATATAGACCTGCAGCGTGCCGAGCCGGTGCAGGCCGGCGACCCACGGCTGCTGCAGCCGAACGAAGTGCATCCACGGCCAGAACTGACCGCCGTGGGTATGCCCGGAGAGCTGCAGGTCGAAGCCGGCATCCAGCGCCGCCGGCGCCGAGCGCGGCTGGTGCGCCAGCAGCAGGCGGACGACGCCCTCGGGCGCGCCCTCCAGCGCGGCGAGCGGATCGCTGCGGTGGCTCGGTTCGTACATGCCCGCCGAATAGTCGGCGATACCGGCGAGCACCAGTTCGGCATCGTTCTGGCGGATCAGCGCATGCTCGTTGAGCAGCACCGTCAGGCCCAGGCGGCGCAGTTCGGCGATCCAGGCCGGCGCGCCGGCGTAGTACTCGTGATTGCCGGTGACGACGAACGTACCGTGCCGCGCCCGCAGGTCGGCCAGCGGCGCGATGTGTTCGCGCAGCTGCGCCACGCTGCCGTCGACCAGGTCGCCGGTGATGGCGATCAGGTCCGGCTTCAAGCCGTTGGCGCGCTTCACCATCGCCTCGATGTAGCCACGGCGAATGGTCGGGCCGACGTGGATGTCGCTGAGCTGGACGATGGAGAAACCCTCCAGCCCGGCGGGCAGGTTGAGCACCGCGATACTGACTTCGCGCACCGCCGCCGTGCGCCGCGCGTTGAACAGGCCGATCAGCGTGACCAGCGCCACGCCGAGTAGCACCGCTTCGGCGGAGTGCTCGGCGAAGCCGGCCGGGTCGTGGCCGATCAGCACCAGCACCGCCACCACCAGCGCGCGCAGCAGCGAGAACACCGCCAGGCAGGAGAAGATTCCCATCAGCATCAGCCCGCTCCAGCCGAGCCAGCGCCAGCGCAGCCCGGAGGCGCGAAAGCCCAGCGGCAGCAACGCACAGGACGCCGCCAGCAAGCCCCAGGCGAGGAGGCGTCCCGGCAGTTCCAGCGGCAGGTAGGGGATCAGCGAGGCGCCAACCAGCAGGTGCAGCACGAACAGAATGGAGAACATGGTCAGACGCGAACGCAGCATGGGCGCGAATACCTCAACGCAGACGGAGTGGGGCATAGAGTCGCACGTCGCGAGCCGCGGCGGCAGCGCAAATCGCCGCCGCGCGCGCCCGGTTAGCCGGTGAGCGCCGAAGGATGCCACCATGTGCGCCTCCATCGCCGGCCCGGGCCCGCCATGAAAGTCCATTCCGAAGAACTACAGCACTTCGTCGCCGTCGTCGAAAGCGGCTCCCTCAGCGCCGCCGCCCAGCTTCTTGGCCTGACGCCCTCGGCCCTCAGCCGCTCGCTGTCGCGCCTCGAGCAGAAGCTCTCCACCACACTGCTCAACCGCACCACGCGGCGCATGGAACTGACCGAGGAAGGGCGCTTCTACCTGGAAAACGCCAAGGCCATCCTGCAGCAGATGGAAGCGCTGGAAGAGCGCCTGTCGCTGCGCCGGCAGACGCCCTCGGGTCGCCTGCGCATCGACGCCGCCTCGCCGTTCATGCTGCACGCGGTGGTCCCGCACATCGGCGAGTTCCGTCGCCTGTACCCGGACATCCAGCTGGAATTGAGCAGCAACGACCTCAACATCGACCTGATCGAGCAGCGCACGGACGTGGCCATCCGCATCGGCACGCTGAGCGACTCGACCCTGCACGCCCGCCCGCTGGGTGCCGCGCCGCTGAACCTGGTGGCGAGCCCCGACTACCTCGCCCGCCACCCGGCCCCCACCTGTGCGGAAGCGCTGCGCGAGCATTCGCTGATCGGCTTCACCCAGCCGGAAAGCCTCAACCTCTGGCCGCTGCTTCACGACGGCGGCAACCAGTGGCCGATCACCCCGACCATCGCCGCCTCCAGTGGCGAGACCCTGCGTCACCTGGCCCTCGCGGGCCAGGGCATCGCCTGCCTGGCCAGCTTCATGAGCGACGCCGACATCGCCGCCGGGCGCCTGATCCGCCTGCTCCCCGAGCACATGAGCGACTACCGCCAGCCGATCCACGCGGTGTACTACCGCAACTCGCAACTGGCGCTGCGCATCCAGTGCTTCCTGGATTTCATTCAGGAGCGCCTGCAACCGATTCGTCGGCCGCGCTGACGTGCCACCACCCTTCTGAAGCGCATCGCCCTCGGCTACGCGGCGAACGCGTCCCTCAGGTAATCGACGAACGCCTTCACCACCAGCGACGACTGCCGGTGCTGCGGGTAGACCGCGTAGACCTTGCTCTGCGGCGGGCCGAAGCGTTGCAGCAGCGGCACCAGCCGGCCGTCGGCGAGGGCTTCGCCGATGATGAAGGTGGGCAGGCAGGCGATGCCCAGGCCGGCGATGGCGGCGTCGCGGATCAGCTCGCCGTTGTTCACCCGCAAACGGCCGCTCAACGGAAAGCCCTGCGCCTTGCCGGCGATCTGGTAACTCCATTCGACGTTCTTGCCGTGCCCGTAGAGCAGGCATTCGTGGTCGCGCAGGTCGGCGGGGGTCTGAGGTGCGCCGCGCTCGGCGAGGTAGCCCGGGCTGCAGCAGGTGACGATTTCCAGCGGCGCGATCTGCCGGGCGATCAGCGAGGAGTCCGCCAGCACGCCGATGCGCACCGCCATGTCGTAGCCCTCGCCGAGCAGGTCGACGGCGCGGTCGTTCAGGTCCATCTCGATGCTGACCTGCGGGTATCGACGCAGGAACTCGGGGATCAGCGTGCTCAGGTGCAGGGTGCCGAAGGACATCGGCGCGCTCAGGCGCAACGAACCGCGCGGCGCGGTGCTCTGCTGGGCGATGGCCTGCTCGACGTCGTCGACGTCGCTGAGAATGCGCTTGGCCCGCTCGTAATAGGCGTGGCCGAGGGTGGTGACGTCCAGCTTGCGCGTGGAGCGGTTCAGCAGACGCACGCCCAGGCGCTCCTCCAGCGCCGCCACCCGCCGGCTTACGAACTGCTTGGACAGGCCGAGGGCGTCGGCTGCCGCGGTGAAGCTCCGATTGTCGAGCACGCCGACGAAAATGCGCATGTCTTCGAGCTGGCTCATTGTCCCCTCCAGGTGGACGATTTTGCGCAGTTCAGGTGATTTTTGCGCAGTCAGCGAAACAGTAACCTATCTCCAGGGTGCTGAACACGGCGCCACTTACTCAGGAGCATTCACCATGAACACCTCGTCCCAAGCCATTTCCTCCCTCGTCGGTCGCGTTCTGCTCAGCGGCCTGTTCCTCTTCAGCGGCGTCGGCAAACTCGCCGCGCCCGCCGCGACCAAGAGCTACATCGTCGCCGCCGGCCTACCGTTGCCCGACCTCGCCTACCTCGGCGCATTGCTAGTGGAAATCGGTTTCGCCCTGGCCCTGCTGATCGGCCTGCGCACCCGCCTGGTGGCCCTGGCGATGGCGCTGTTCAGCGTGGCGACCGCGCTGGTCTTCCACAGCCAGCTCGCCGACCAGAACCAGCTGATCCATTTCCTGAAGAACTTCGCCATCGCCGGCGGGTTGCTGCAGGTGGCCGCCTTCGGTGCCGGCGCCTTCAGCCTGGATGCCCGGCTGCAGAAGCGCCCTGCCCTGGCCTGATCCGACGCGCACAAAAAAGCCGGCTGATGCCGGCTTTTTCGTGTACGTGGTTGCGGATCACTCCGCCCCCGCCGGGATCGGGTCGCGCTTGAGTCGTTCCAAACGCTCCTGTTCCTCGGGCGTGCTATGCGCCGGAATGCCTTCGGCCGGGTCGTTTTCGTCACGTTCTTCGTCGTCGTTCATGGTGCCTCCAAAGGTTTCAGGGATGCAGACAGGTCGATCGAGGCGGCAGGCCGGGATTGGGGGCAATCCTGATCAACCCTTGCTGTGCTCCGGTGAGCTGGGGGCTTCGGTGACGCCGCGCGGTCCGGCCACGCCCCAGGCGATCAGGCCCAGCACCGGGAAGACGGCGATCGCCAGCGTCCAGAGAAACTTCGCGCCGGTACTGGAGGGGCTCTTGAACACGCTGACGATGGCCCACAGGTCGAGCGCGATGACCACCACCGCGGCGAGGATGAAGACGAGCATGTTGGCTTCGATCATGGCTAAGGTCCTCGAACAGGTCTCCTGATTGGGGCCGCGCCCCGTCGCCATCGGTTCCGGCGCGGCGCCGAGCGGTCATTTCAGGATCTGCCTGGCGCTCTGCTTGATCATCGCCCAACGATCCGGATCGCTGCGCAGTGCGCCGAGGAAGTGCCTGGCCTGCTCGAATTCGATGTGCGGCGGCAACGGCGGCACATTGGGATCGGCGACGAACTCGATGAGCACCGGCCGGTCGGCGGCGAAGGCCTCGCGCCAGGCATCGGCGACGGCCTCCGGGGAGTCCACGCGAATCCCCCTGAAACCGAGCATCTCGGCATAGCGCGCGTAGGGGAAGTCGATCACGTCCTGCGCCGGGGCGAACTTCGGATCGCCGCCGATGGCGCGCTGTTCCCAGGTCACCTGGTTGAGGTCACCGTTGTTCAGCACCAGCACGATGAAGGTCGGGTTGCTCCAGCGCTTCCAGTACTGCTGCACGGTGACCAACTCGGCGTTGCCGTTCATCTGCATCGCGCCGTCGCCGACCATGGCGATCACCGGACGTTGCGGGTGCGCCATCTTCGCCGCGATGGCGTAGGGCACGCCGCTGCCCATGCTGGCCAGCTTGCCGGACAGCGAGCCCATCATATTGCCGCGCAGGCGCACGTCGCGGGCGTACCAGTTGGTGTGCGAGCCGCTGTCGCCACAGAGAATGGCGTCGTCCGGCAACTGCGCGGACATCTCCCAGAACACCCGCTGCGGGTTCAGCGGATCGGCATCCTGCATCGCCTTGTCTTCCAGCTCCGCCCAGGATTCGGCGACGCTGCGCTCGACGCTCTTGCGCCACGCGCCGTGGGCCTTGGGCTGCAGAAGCGGCAGCAGGCGCGCCAGGGTTTCCGCCGAGTCGCCGAGCAACGCCTGCTCGATCGGGTAGCGCATGCTGATGTTGCGCGCGTGCAGGTCGATCTGCACGGCCCGCGCCTGGCCTTCCTTGGGCAGGAACTCGGCGTAGGGGAAGGTCGAGCCGACGATCAGCAGCGTGTCGCACTCCTTCATCAACTGGTAGCTGGCGCGGGTGCCGAGCAGGCCGATGGAGCCGGTGACCCAGGGCAGGTCGTCGGGCAGCGCCGCCTTGCCCAGCAGCGCCTTGGCGACCCCGGCGGACAACGCCTGGGCGACCGCGATCAGTTCGTCGCGCGCACCCAGCGCACCGGCCCCGGCGAGGATCGCGACCTTCTCCCCGGCGTTGAGAATGTCCGCCGCCGCCTGCAGGTCGGCGTCGCGCGCATAGGGCCGTGGCTCGATGAAGCCGACGCCGGAGAGCACGTTGGCATGCTTGTGCGGCGGCGACTCCACCGCCGGCATCTGTTGCACGTCGTTGGGGATGATCACCGTGGCGACGGACTTCTCGGCCATCGCCACGCGCAATGCGCGGTCCAGCACATGGCGCAGCTGCGCGGGGGTGACCACGGTCTCGACGTAGGCGGACACGTCCTTGAACAGGGTGTGCAGGTCGGTTTCCTGCTGGTAGTCGCTGCCCAGCGAGGTGGACGCCTGCTGGCCGACGATGGCGAGCACCGGCATGTGATCGAGCTTGGCGTCGTACAGGCCGTTGAGCAGGTGGATGGCGCCGGGCCCGGAGGTGGCGAGGCAGACACCCACCTGGCCGGTGAACTTGGCGTGCGCGCCGGCCATGAAGGCGGACATTTCCTCGTGGCGCACACGCACGTAGTCGAAGTCCTCGGCATGCCGGCCCATGGCCCCCATGATGCCGTTGATGCCGTCTCCGGGGTAACCGAAGATCCGCTCAATGCCCCATTCGCCCAGGCGTTCCAGCAGGTGATCGCCGACCGTCTTGCTCATGATGCCTCCTCGACAGGATGGAACCGCCGCGCCGGGGAAGGCGCGGACGAAAAAAAAGCTCCTGTCAGGAGTGACTGGCGGGGCGCGCCATTAGTTGCAGCGGATGCCGCGAGTGGAAGGCGCCGCTCAGCGGCGGTGGCGCCAGGCGGCGGCCAGCCCGCTGAGGCAGATCACCAGGATACCGAGCATCGCCCCGGAATCCGGGGTGTGGCCGAAGAACAGCATGCCGATCAACCCGGCGAAAACGATCTGCAGGTAGCTGAACGGCGCCAGCATCGCCGGCGCGGCATGGCGAAACGCCTGCGTCATCAGCAGGTGGCCGCCCATCCCGCAGGCGCCGAGCGCGATCATCAGCAGCGCGTGGCCAAGCTGCGGCGTCTGCCAGAAGAACGGCAGCGCCGCGCTCATCAGCAGGCTGTTGAGCAGGCCGGTGAGGAAGTTGCTGGTGGTCGGACTGTCGGTTTCCGAGAGGCGCCGGGTGATCAGTTGATAGAAGCCGAAGCAGAACGCCGAGCCCAGCGGCAGCAGCACCGCGGGCGTGAACAGCGCGCCGCCGGGACGGATGATGATCAGCACGCCGACGAAGCCGCAGATCACCGCCGCCCATTGCCCGCGGCTGACCTGTTCCTTGAGCAGCGGCACCGACAGCGCGGTGACCAGCAACGGCGCGAGGAAGTTGACCGCCGTCGCCTCGGCCAGCGGCAGGTAGTGCAGCCCGGCGGTGAACAGCAGCGAGCAGCCGATCAGGCACAGCGCCCGCGCCGCCTGTAGCCCCGGCCGCTTGGTGCGGATCACCAGCAACCCGCTGCGCGGCACGAACACCACCAGCATCAGCAGCGTGTGCACCACGTATCGCGCCCAGACCACCATGACGATCGGGTAGAAACCGGCCAGGTATTTGGAAACGGCGTCGTGGCTGGAGAACAGCATCACCGCGAAGCAGATCAGCAGGATGCCGCGAACCGGTTGGTTCATGCCGGGGAACGTGGTGGTGGAACTCATCGGAAAGACCAGACGGTTGATGCGCAGCGATGGGCGCGAGGTCGCGTAAGGGGTGTGACGAAACTATAGAGCAGCCCGACACCTACGTTCGTCGTGCCGAAATGAACCGTTGCGGTGCCTTTGCGACGCCGCCTGCACGCTGCGGCGCCCCAAGGCTGCCGTCTCGGCCGGGCGGCCGCCCCAAATTAAAGCAGAACTTGTCCTCACGGTCAGAAAACCGCGCACCTACTGTTTTCCTCGGCTGCCGGGAGGGTATCGCCGGAATACTGGCTATCTGCTGTTTATCCTTGGAAAATAGGGACTTAAAAATAGAACAGGCTGTTCCGAACGGATTCTTTGGCGGACGGGCGAGAAACAGGACGGCTCTTGGCTTCGTTCTTGCTAAATCGCCTCAAGCCTGACTGAACGGACAGGTTATTAGATCGATAATTTTTGCACCGGGAGCCAACACCGATGAAACGTACCCTTACCTCTCTGATCGTTGCAGGCGGACTTCTCGCCGCAGGCCAGGCCATGGCCGACGGCCCGCTGCTCTGGCAGGGAAACAGCCTCACCTATCTGAATGGCCATGACTACAAGGTCAACCCGGGCATTCAGCAGACGGTGACTTTCGAACACGCCAGCGGTTGGACCTGGGGCGATATGTTCATGTTCGTCGACTGGATCAACTACAACGGTGAGGCGGACAGCGGTCAGGGCAACAGCACGTACTACGGCGAATTCTCGCCGCGTCTCTCCTACAGCAAGCTGAGCGGCAATACCTTCTCCTTCGGCCCGGTCACCGACGTGCTGCTGGCCGCCACCTACGAGCGTGGCGAGAACCGTAATCGCAACTACCTGCTCGGCCCGGGCTTCGACCTGGCCATCCCTGGTTTCGATTACTTCCAGCTGAACTTCTACTACCGCAAACCCGACGGTATCACCGGTGTTCCGTCCGGCCAGTGGCAGATCACCCCGGCCTGGTCCTACACCCTGCCGGTCGGCGACTCGGACATCCTGATCGACGGCTTCATCGACTGGGTGGTGAACTCCAAGGGCTCGGAATCCAAGGGCGATTACGTGTCCAAGAACCTGCACATCAACCCGCAGATCAAGTACGACCTGGGCAAGGCCCTCAACATGGGCGAGAAGAAAGTCTATGTCGGTATCGAATACGACTACTGGAGCGACAAGTACGGCATCAAGGACGGCGGCTTCGTCAGCGACAACTTCGTCGGCAAGACCGACCAGAACACCTTCAGCGTGATCGCCAAGGTGAACTTCTAAGCGCCTGACGCTTCCACCCGCCCGGCGGGTGGCCGTATCCGGACTGCCCGCGCGATGAGAATCGCGCGGGCAGTTTTCGTTTCAGGGGTTGCTGCGCAGGGCCTCGCGGAACGCCTCCGCCACCATCGGCCGGCCCAGATAGAAGCCCTGCGCCTCCTCGCACTCCACCTGCAGCAGAAGGTTCAACTGATCGGCCGTTTCCACGCCCTCGGCCGTCACCGTCAGGGTCAGCGCCTTGCCCAGGCCGACGATCGCCTGAATGATCGCCAGGCTGTCCTCCGAGTCGGACAGGTCGCTCATGGAGCTGCGGTCGATCTTCAGCCCGTCGAAGGGGAACGCGCGCAGGTAGCTGAGCGACGAATAACCGGTGCCGAAGTCGTCCATCGACAGCCGCACGCCCAGGGCCTTGAGCTGCAGCATGGTCTGCAGCGCGCCCTCGGCATCGTCGAGCATCACGCTTTCGGTCAGCTCGAGTTCCAGTTGACCAGGCGGGAAGCCGGTTTCCTCGAGCACCGCGCGGACCCGTTCGACCACCTCGCCACGCTTGAACTCGATGGGCGACAGGTTGACCGACACGAAGGCCGTGCTCGGCCAGGAGCGTGCCTCCAGGCAGGCGGTGCGCAACACCCAGTCGCTGAGGGGAACGATCAGCCCGGTCTCCTCGGCGAGCGGGATGAACACGTCGGGCGCCAGCCGTCCGCGCTGCGGATGCTGCCAGCGCACCAGCGCCTCGGCACCGGCGATGCGTTGCCCATCGACCCGGTAGCGCGGCTGGAACTCCAGCCGCAGCTCGCCATCGCGCAGCGCGTGGCGCAGGTCCTGCTCCAGCAAGCGGCGCTCGACGACCCGCTCGTTCATGCCGCTGGCATAGAAGCGCCAGGTGTCGCGCCCGGCTTCCTTGGCCTCGTAGAGGGCGATGTCGGCGTAACGCAGCAGCTCTTCGGCCTGGGTGCCGTCGGCGGGCGCCAGCGCGATGCCGATGCTGGCACCGATGAACACCTCGTTGTCGTCGATCATGAAGGGTTGCTGGATGCGCGCGAGCAGCCGCCGGCACAGCCGTTCGACCTCGTACTGGGAAGAGATGCCGGTGACGATAAGGGTGAACTCGTCGCCCCCCAGGCGAGCGACCAGATCGCCCTCGCGCAGGCACTGGCGCAGACGGGCCGAGACCTCGTTGAGAACGCGGTCGCCGGCGGCGTGGCCGAGCGCATCGTTGACCGGCTTGAAGCGGTCCAGGTCGACGCTGAGCATCACCAGCGGATGCTCACGGGTCGGCGAAGCCTGCAACTTGCCGTCGAGGAATTCCTGCATGCGGCGGCGGTTCGGCAGGCCGGTCAGCGCGTCGTGCTGCGACAGGTGCTCGATGCGCGCCCGCGCCTGGATCTCCTCGGTGATGTCGGCCGCGGTGCCGCGATAGCCGGCGCTTCCGGAAATCCGCCGCAGCGAGAGGGAACAGGCGCGCTCCAGTCCGTCGCCGGCGACGTATTCGCATTGCAGGACGCTGCGGCTGCCCGGACGCGGTGTGTGACCGTCGAGCCAGGCGGAAACCGAACCGGCCGCGCTGGTCAGCAACTCGTCGATCGGGCGCCCGAGCCAGGCTTCGCGGGAATGCCCGCTGACCTCTTCAAAACGCTCGGACAAGTAGGTCAGGCGATGCTCGTCGTCGATTTCCCAGATCCAGTCGGAGGCCGCTTCGGCGACCTGGCGGAAGCGCTCCTCGCTGTCGGCCAGCGCCGCGCGCCCTGCCTGCAGGCTGGCGTAGCTGAGTTCCATCGCCCGCGCCGCGACGAGCGAGCGGCGCAATGCGACCACCGTCAGGCCGACGATCAGCACACCGGCGCTCACCAGCAGCGGCAGCACCAGCGAAAGAAGGTAATGGCCCGGCTCGGTGGCTTCCCAGCGCAGCTGCAGCGCGCCATCCTGCACCGGCAGTGCCAGGTTCGGCTGGGCCTGTCCGTCCGCTGCATCCCGGGCCAGGCGCAGCCCATGGATGCCGTAGTCGTCGCCCAGCACCTGCAGTTCGCCGTCGCTGAGGGTGTCGACGAACAACAGCACCGAGGCCGGCCCCGGCACTTCGGCGACCTCCGGGTCGCCGCCGGTGGTCAGGGCCGCCGCGGCGACCAGCGTCGGGCGCCCATCGACGCGCAGGTAGCGGCTGGCGCTCTCGCCCAGCTCGGCGCTTTCGCGCGCGGTTGCCACCAGGTCGGACAGGTCCTGCTGCAACCATTGGCCGGCATCCAGCGACCGTCGCAGCTTGCCGTCGATCACCGCGTAAGAGGTTCTGCCATAGGCGTCAACGACGAACAGCGCTTCGCAGCCCTGGTCGTCGAACAGCGTCGGGCCCAGGTTCTGCCGGGTGTAAGCCCAGTCCAGGTCGAGTTTCACATGGAGGTTGCGATAGGCATCGCCCCAGAAGGCGTTGTCCATCACCGACGCCTGCAGGCGCTTCTTGCGATTATCCAGCGCCTTCTTCACATAGAAGAGGCTCTGATCGCTCGCGGCCTGGTTCTGGCTTCGCGCGATAGTAATCAGGGCAATACTGGCCGCGACGAACAGAGCCAGCAGCAGGGCGGAAATCCAAAGCAGCGATCGTCGCACGCGAAGCGAATTTGCAGCGGAAAAAGCGGACTCGCCTGGCGAGGAAGAAGCGGTCGACATCGGAAAACCCACGGCGCTCTACTAATTGGCGCCAGTATCCTGTCATACGATGACCCGAAGGAGAACATTCATTCTCCGAAACCTGCCCCCGGCCGTCTCCCGCCGGTATCAGGCAGCGCAGCGCTGGGCCGCTTCCTGCGCGGCGAAAGTGCCTTCCAGCGTGCGCAATTCCAACTCGCGCGCACTGCAATTGTCGATGATCGTCGAGAACACCTGCGCCTGCGGCGAGCCAAGGTAGCTCATCAGCGCATCGCGCGACGACCACACGGCGTGGACCAGCCACAGGTCTGTGTCCCCGGCGTCGCGCTGCACCGCGCAGTGCAGGCAACCCGGCGCCGCGTGCGCGGGCTGGAGCAGCGTCGAGAGCTGGGCGCCCAGCTCATCCGAGCGTCCGCGACGGGAACGGATGAGGGCCAACTGGGTAACGGTCTGGTCGAACATGCTGCGGTCCTCCCGATGAGGGCGATAGGGCTTTGTTGTCATAGGCCGGGCGGGTGCCGGGCGCGACACCTGGGCGGCATCGCTGGAACGAGGGGAGAGGAAGGCCGGCACCGGCTCGATAGCCTATGACCTGAACCGGGAGACGGCCTTGGTGTGAAGCCTAGGCCCCGGCAAGCGCCGGCGGGTAGTCGATTCCTGCTGGTTTATTGCCTGAAACTGTCAGCGCGTCCGCCTGACGTTCGCCATCGGGCTTTGGCGCCGGATAAATTCCTGGGCGCCCCCGATTGCCTGATCCTGCTCATTGGTTGTCCGTTTCTGCCGCCCGAGCGGCGTCGGGCAGACGCGCGCGAACGCGCGGGATAAGCTTGCGAAAAGCCCTTCGGGAGGTTCGAACATGTCGCTGCCCCACTCCTCCAATTCGCCCTTGCCGCTGGAGATCGAAACCCGCCGCACCGAGCTAGCCGACCTGGTGATGCGCCATGTACCCGGCGAAGGCGTCCACACCACTGGAATTTCCAAGCTCGACCTGATCCGCGGCGACCAGCCGACCGAGCATTCCACGCCGGCCCTCTATGAACCCTGTCTTTGCCTGATCGCCCAGGGCCGCAAGCAGGCCTGCCTGGGGGAGGAGATCTATTTCTACGACCCGCTGCATTACCTGATCGCGTCCGTTTCCCTGCCGATTTCCGGACGGGTGATCGAGGCGTCGCCGCAGGAGCCCTACCTCTGCGTGCGACTTTCGCTGGACCTGGCGCAGATCACCGAGCTGATCGCCGAAACCGGCATTCCGCAGCCGCCCCGCTCGCAAAGCAGCCGCGGATTGTTCGTCGAGCGTGTCGACTCGTCGCTGCTGGATGCGATGTCGCGTCTGCTGCGCCTGCTGGAAACACCGGCGGACGCGCCGACGCTGGCGCCGCTGATCATCCGCGAGATCTACTACCGCCTGCTGCGCAGCCCGCAGGGCGCGCGCCTGCAGGAAATCGCCATCGTCGACAGCCAGGCCCACCGCATCGCCCGCGCCATCGAGTGGCTCAACCAGCACTATCACAAGCCGCTGCGCATCGACGACCTGGCACAGGTGGTCAACCTCAGCTCGTCGACGCTGCATCACCGCTTCAAGTCGGTCACCGCGATGAGCCCGCTGCAGTACCAGAAGCAGCTGCGCCTGCAGGAAGCCCGGCGCCTGATGATCACCGAAGGGCTGGACGCTTCGGCCGCCGGCTACCGCGTGGGCTACGAGAGCGCCTCGCAGTTCAGCCGCGAATACAGCCGCCAGTTCGGTGCCCCGCCGCTGCGCGACCTGGCGCGCCTGCGCACCTCGGCCTGACGAATCGCAGGCGAAAAAAAAGCCGCCACGGAAGGTTTCCGTGGCGGCTTTTGTCGTTACCGCAGCGAGACGGGCTCAGACCAGCGTGAGGGTCACGTCGATGTTGCCACGGGTCGCGTTCGAGTAAGGGCAGACGATGTGCGCCTTCTGCACCAGTTCCTCGGCCTCCGCACGTTCCAGCCCCGGCAGGGTGATCTTCAGCTCGACCTCGATGCCGAAGCCGGTGGGGATCGCGCCGATGCCAACCACGCCTTCGATCCAGGTGTCGGGCGACAGCGCGTGCTTGTCGCGGGCGGCGACGAACTTCAGCGCACCCAGGAAGCAGGCCGAGTAGCCGGCAGCGAACAGCTGCTCGGGGTTGGTGCCCTGGCCGCCGGCGCCACCGAGCTCCTTGGGCGTGGCCAGGCTGACGTCGAGCACGCCATCGGAAGAGACGGCGCGGCCATCACGGCCACCGGTGGCATCGGCATAAGCACGGTAGAGAACGTTTTCGATCGACATGGTGTATTTCCTTTTCAAGAGTGGGGTCAGGTGCAGGCGCCCGTTGGCGTCGCGGTAGACGGACGGGCGCGAGCAACCGGGGTACTCCTGCTCTGTAGCGCAAATCAGATCCGTGGAATTAAGTTAGCTCGCATTTATTTTGCGCGCAAGTTATTTGTCGAAAAATTTGCCCAGACAGAAAAAACCCGCCGGCGGCGGGTCAGAGGACGTTTCGGAAATGGCTTCGCAAGGTGACCAGCTGGTCCTTCAGGGCGACCAGTTCCTCCACGCTCTGGCCGCTGGCCTCGACGATGCAGAGCGGGAACGCCTCGGCCTGCTTGCGCAGCGCCCAACCCGCTTCCGTGACATGCAGTTCGACCACGCGCTCGTCGCTGCTGCTGCGGGTGCGCGTGATCAGCCCGATGCCTTCCAGGCGCTTGAGCAAGGGCGTTACCGAGCCGGGGTCGGTCAGCAGTCGAGCGCTGAGATCGCCGACGGTGATGCCATCGCCCTCCCACAGCACCAGCATCGCCAGGTACTGCGGGTAGGTCAGCCCTACCGCCTGCAGCAGCGGCTTGTAGATCTTGGTCATCAGCAGCGAGGTGGAATAGAGCGCGAAGCACAGCTGGTTATCCAGCTTCAGTTCCTCGCAGGCATCGGTCCTGGACATGGCGGAGTCCTCCGTTCGACGGCGATAACGTTAACGCGCAAAATGATTCTGCGCCAGTTATTGCCACCAAAGTACACCTATTCGGGAGCCTCTAGTGCAGGCATTCAAACGAAGCGGTGTATCGAAAAACACACTCGAAAGTTGCGTCGAAGTTCAACGCGGAGCGATCAATCGAGCACCGTGCTCCATCGTCGAGACAACATAAAATGCAACGTGTGCGCCAACAGATAATTGCAAAAAGCCACCCCTGATTAATTCATGGAAAACCATTCGTCAGTGTTCCATGGATATGCGACTGAACGCCGAACTAGTTGGCGAAAGTGGTCTCAGAAAAAGTGCAAGCCGATGGTAATGATTCTTGAAGTCAGCGTTCTAGCGACGGAGGAAAACCCTTTATGGCTACCCCGCACAGCAACCCCGGAAACTTCGCCAACAACCGCGAGAAGGCCGCCGAAGCGGGCCGCAAGGGCGGCCGCAACAGCGGTGGCAACTTCGCCAACGACCGGGAACGCGCTTCCCGAGCCGGTCGCAAAGGCGGCTCGAACTAGGCGGGCGGAACCACCGGAAACCCCTCAATCGATGAAGGAGTGCAGCATGGCTCATTCGAATCCTGGCAACTTCGCCAATGACCGCGAAAAAGCGGCAGCCGCCGGGCGCAAGGGCGGACAGAACAGTGGTGGCAACTTCGCCAACAATCGTGATCGGGCGTCTGAAGCCGGTCGCAAGGGCGGCTCCAGGTAACTTCGGAGCAGCGCAGCACTTATCGCGCAAACTATCGAGTCGCGGCGATCAGCGTATTGAACTTAATCGCACCTACAGATGCAGAAACGGGAAAGTTGCCTGAGCGACTTTCCCGTTTTCATATAGCAAGAGCTGCTCGTTAGCCCACGGCACTCAACGGCGGCGCATCCAGATACTGCACCAGCCCCACCCTCGCCCGCCCCTGCAGCGCCTGGCGAACCTGCTCGGCGTCCCGCATATCGAAGCCGCCGGACAGCTCGATCACCTGCACATGCCGGGTGAGCAGCTCTTGGGCAACCATGACCGCCTCCTCGACGGTCCGCACCGCGCATACGGCGATTTCGAACTGCTCCGATTTCAGGCGCCCCTGATGGGCGAGGAAGTCCATGTCGGGCGTCTTGACGATGAATCCATAGCGTTGTTGCAGCATGCACTGTTCCTCCAGGTGTTCGCTCAGCTGGCCCGCTCGTGGAGCCGGCCGCGCTGATGGTCGATGAAGATCGAGGCCAGCGCGCAGGAGGCCAGGCGCGCCTCCAGCGGGTCGGCACGCGAGGTGATCATGATCGGCACCCGTGCACCGAGCACCAGTCCGGCCGCCGTGGCGCCCATGAAGTACACCATCTGCTTGAAGAGGAAATTGCCGGCCTCAAGGTTCGGCACCAGCAGGATGTCGGCGTTACCCGCCACCTCCCCGGTGATGCCCTTGATCTGCGCGGCTTCCACCGACACGGCGTTGTCGAACGCCAGCGGTCCTTCGATATGCGCGCCGCCGAGGGCGCCGATGGCCGCCAGCTTGACCAGTTCGGCGGCGTCTACGCTGGACGGCATGGCGGCGGTGACCTCCTCGGTGCCGGAGAGGATCGCCATGCGCGGCTTGGCGTAACCCAGCGCGTGCATCAGCTCGATGGCATTGCGGGCGATGTGCAGCTTGTCGATCAGCGTCGGCTGCACGTTGATCACCGCGTCGGTGATGCACAGCGCACGGTCGTTGCCCGGCAGCGTCATGTGGAAGACGTGGCTCAAGCGACTCTGGGTGCGCAGCCCGGCCTCGCGCTTGAGCACCGCGCGCAGCAATACGTCGGTGTGCAGGTGGCCCTTCATCAGCGCGGCGGCTTCACCGCGACCGGCGAGCATCGCGCAGGCCTGCGCGCTTTGCGCGTCGTCGTCGGCCTGCAGCAGACGGATGCCGTGCAGGTCCCAGCCGATACGCTCGGCCAGCGCGCGAAGGGCCGTCTCGTCGCCGACCAGGATCGGCTCGATCAGACCTTCGTCACACGCCTGGCGCGCACTGGCCAGGCTCAATTCGTTGACCGGATTAACCACCGCGGTGACGACCCTGGGCAGGCGCTTGGCGCGTTCGAGCAGGAACGGCGGGCATTCACGGGGAATCGTGCTGAGCATGAAGGCTCTCCGGTAGAAAGATTCGGGATGTGGCGCCACGGCGCCGGCCTGTACCGTCGAACGACGGTGCAGGAACTCGGATCAGTGGAGCGACACACGTGCAGCGCGTGCCGTTCCAGGCCTCCCGGGCAAGGAGGATGCCGGCCCGCAGCCGGACGGCAGCGGGCCGAAGCCTTACACGATCAGCAGTAGTCCTTGTACTTGTCGAGGTAGCGCACCGGCTTGGACAGCGCATCGCGGCGGAACGGATCGCCCAGCTCGCGGGTACACATGATCTCGATCACCGTGGTCTTGCCGTCCTTCTGCGCGGCGCAGGCGGCCTTCAGCGCCGGACCTACGTCTTCCAGACGGTCGACGGTGACGCCTTCGGCGCCCATCGCCCGGGCGATCTCGGCGAAGCTCTGGTTCTCCAGATCGCCGGCGACGAAGCGGCGGTTGTAGAAGTCCACCTGATTCTTCTTCTCCGCGCCCCACTGGCGGTTGTGGAAAACGATCGAGGTGACCGGAATGTTCTCCCGCACGCAGGTCATGATTTCCATCATCGACATGCCCCAAGCGCCGTCGCCGGCGTAGGAAATGGCGGTGCGGTGCGGCGCGGCGACCTTGGCGCCGATGATGGTCGGCAGCGCGTAGCCGCAGTTGCCGAAGCTCATGGCGGCGAAGAACGAACGCGGCTTCTCGAAGCGCAGGTAGCTGTTGGAGACCGAGTTGATGTTGCCGATGTCGGTGGAGACCATGGCATCGGCCGGCATCGCCTTCTCCAGCTCGCGCAGGACCTGGCGCGGGTGCAGGTAGCTGCCCTCCTCGCCCTCCTGCTCCTTGATCATGTCCAGCGAGTATTCATCCTTCTCGTGGACCCAGTCGTCGAGTTCCGCTTCCCAGGCGGATTTCTCCGCGGCGATTTCTTCGGCACGCGCGCCCTTGGTCTGCAGGCAGGCCACATCCAGCGCCTTGAGGCGCTCGTGCAGGCTGACCGCGGCGGCCTTGGCATCGCCGCAGATGCCCACGGAAATCTTCTTCACCAGGCCGAGCATGGTCGGGTCGCAGTCGATCTGAATGATCTTGGCGTTCTTCGGCCAGTAATCCATGCCGTGTTGCGGCAGCGTGCCGAACGGGCCGAGACGGGTGCCCAGCGCGACCACCACGTCGGCGCGGGAAATCAGCTTCATCCCGGCCTTGGAGCCCTGGTAGCCGAGCGGACCGCACCACAGCGGGTGGCTGG
The DNA here is from genome assembly GCF_002364635.1 of Pseudomonas sp. UBA3153. NCBI lineage: Bacteria > Pseudomonadati > Pseudomonadota > Gammaproteobacteria > Pseudomonadales > Pseudomonadaceae > Pseudomonas > Pseudomonas sp. UBA3153. The sequence continues at coordinate 58,777 of NZ_DEYR01000097.1, read as the reverse complement.
CCGGGAACGAGTCGTTGTGCAGGTAGCTGTTCACCACCGGCGCACCAAGGAATTCGGCCAGCGCCTTGCACTCCTCCACCGCGTCGCCCATCACCACGCCGCCGCCGGAGATGATCACCGGGTTCTTCGCCTGCGCCAGCATCGCCGCGGCTTCGGCCAGGCTCTGCTCGCCGCCGGCGCTGCGCTCGATGCGGATCGGCTTGGGAATCTCGACGTTGATGTCGCCGTAGAAGAAGTCGCGCGGGATGTTCAGCTGGGTCGGGCCGTTTTCCAGCATCGCGCGGTCGAAGCAGCGCGCGGTCAGTTCGGCCATCCGCGCCGGGTTGGCGACATGACCCTGGTACTTGGTGATGGTCTCGAAGAACGGCAGTTGCTGGGCTTCCTGGAAGCCGCCGAGGCCCTGGCTCATCGAGCCGGTTTCCGGGGTGATCACCACGACCGGGCTGTGCGCCCAGTAGGCGGCGGCGATGGCGGTGACGAAGTTGGTGATGCCCGGCCCGTTCTGCGCGATGCACACGCCGTGGCGGCCGCTGACGCGCGAATAGCCGTCGGCCATGTGCCCGGCGCCCTGCTCGTGGACCACCGGAATGAAGCGGATGCCGGCTGGCGCGAAGATGTCCATCGCGTCCATGAAGGCCGAGCCCATGATGCCGAAGATGTCGGTGACGCCGTTGGCGACCATCGTTTCGACGAGCGCCTCGCTGGGAGTCATGCGTGCCATGTATTGTTCCTTATCGGTTGGTTGCGTGCAGCGACTCGCGCGCCGCGGGAAGGGAGAGCGGGGACGACGACGCCATCCGCGCGGGTCGCGCGACGGCCTGGCGGGCGTGATGGGTGTTCACGGATCGGGTTTTCGCCGGCATGTGCGCCTCGCCCCTTGTTGTTCTTGTGGCTGACATCCGTCGCGACCGCCTCGTGGGCAAGGCCGCGCGAACCTGGACCAAGACTAGGAGCTGCGCGCCCCGCCGCCATAGGGCCAGTTCCCTGCCATGCGTTACGCCAGCCGCTCTGCCGCGGCCTGCGGCGATGGGACCAGTCGGCAGGAAATCGTCGTACCAGGGCGTCATGAGCACAGCCCCTGGATCAGTTCGGCGAGAATCTCGATGCCCGGCCGGATGCGCTCCACCGGAATCGACGAATAGCCGAGCCGGAAGAAATTCTGCGGCGCGTTCTCGCTGTGGAAATGGATGTCGCCGGGCTCGATCAGCACGCCGCGCTCGGCGGCGAGCTGGCGCAGCACGCGGGCATCCAGGTTGTCCGGCCCCTTCACCCAGTAGCAGGAGCCGCCGAAGGCGGGCTGCTGCGACGACTCGGGAAGAAACTCGTCGAGCGCCGCGTGCATCGCCTGCGAGCGCTCCTCGTAGGCCTGCATGAGTGTCATCATCAGCGCGTCGTGGTAGCCGCGCTCGAGGAACAGCGCCACCGAGCGCTGGTTGTTCGCCGCCGGGTGCCGCACCATCAGCCGGCGCAGCGCGCGCGCCTCGCGAATCAGCGCTTCCGGGCCGACCAGGTAACCGACGCGCAGCCCCGGCGCGAGGGTCTTCGACAGGCTGCCGGTGTAGATCACCCGCTCGTTGCGGTCGAGGCTCTTGAGCGCCGGCGTCGGGTTGCTGCGGTAGTTGGTCTCGCTTTCGTAGTCGTCCTCGATGATCAGGAAATCATGCCGGTGTGCCCGCTCCAGCAATTCGTAGCGCCGCTCCAGCGGCATGGTCACGGTGGTCGGGCACTGGTGGCTGGGCGTCACGTACACGCAATCGCAGGCGGCCAGACGGTCGTCGATGATCAGCCCGTGCTCGTCCACCGGCAACGGCAGCACGCGCGAGGGGTTGAGCAGCGCGATGTTGCGCACGTCCATGTAGCCGGGGTCCTCTATGCCGAGGCAGCGGTCCTTGTCCAGCAGCAGGCGGGCAAGGATGTACAGCGCCTGCTGCGCGCCGACGGTCACCAGAATCTGCTCGGGCCGCGCCCAGACGCCGCGCCGCGGAAGCAGGCGGGTGCGGATTTGCTCCATCAGCAGCGGGTCGTCGTTGTCGAGGCGGTCGCTGGCCCAGTCGCGGATCGCCGGTACGCTGACGGCGTCGCGGCAGCACTCGCGCCAGTTGGCGGTGGGAAACAGCGCCGGGTCGAACTGCCCGTAGATGAACGGATAGGGAAAGTTCTGCCAGTCGCGCGGCTTGATCTTGTTGCGCTGGGCGGACGGATTGAGCACGAAATGCCGCGACCAGTCCGGCGCATCCTGCGTGCGCGGCGCCGGCTCGACGCGCGGCGCGGCGGGCTTGCGCGAGAGGATCGCCGGGTTGACGTAGTAGCCGCTGCGCTCGCGCGCCAGCAGGTAGCCGTCGTCGAGCAGGTGCTCGTAGGTCAGCACCACGGTGTTGCGCGCGATGTTCAGTTGCTTGGCCAGCTTGCGGCTGGAAGGCAGCGGTTTTTCCAGCGGCATGTTGCCGTTGAGGATCGCCCGGGCGATCTGCTCGCGCAGCTGCTGCTGCAGGCTGGCGGCCTTTTCCGGGGACAAATGGAACAGTTGCAGCATCACGACCTCGCGTTCTAATTGTTGTTGTCGGACCGGCGGATCGACGCGTGCACGCCTCCGCGATGACGCCGCCGCGCTGGCACCAACGAGAGCAAATCGTTGGCCCTGCATGGCGCCGCGAGCGGCCGGGCAAGCTGGTGGCGGACACAACCGACCGGCCAGGCCGCATGATCGAGCTTCATATAAACGGCGAGGCGCACCGCCTGCCCCAGCCCTGCACCCTCGGCGAACTGCTGCAAAGGCTCGACCTGCAGCAGCGCCGGGTGGCGGCGGAACTTAATGGCTGGGTGATCCCGCGCAGCCAGCACGGGGCATGCGTACTCGCCGACGGCGATCGCTTGGAACTGGTCCACGCCATCGGCGGCGGCTGACTCCGGTCGCGCCACGCCGCCGCACAAGGAGCTGCCATGAACGTCGCCACATCCCCGCCGGACTGCCTGATCGTCCACGGTCACATCTTCACTTCGCGCCTGCTGGTCGGCACCGGGCATTACGCCGACCTGGAGCAGACCCGCGCCGCCGTCGAGGCCAGCGGCGCCGAGGTGGTCACCTTCGCGGTGCGCCGCAGCAACCTCGGCCAGGACGCCGCGCAACCGAACCTGCTCGAGGTGATCCCGCCCGAGCGCTACACCCTGCTGCCGAACACCGCCGGCTGCTACACCGCCGAGGATGCGGTGCGCACCTGCCTGCTCGCCCGCGAACTGCTGGACGGCCACGACCTGGTCAAGCTGGAAGTGCTGGGCGACCAGAGGACGCTCTACCCGGACATCGGCGAAACCCTCAAGGCCGCCGAAACGCTGGTTCGCGAGGGGTTCCAGGTGATGGTCTACACCAGCGACGACCCGCTCGCCGCGCGCAAGCTCGAAGACCTCGGCTGCGTCGCGATCATGCCGCTGGGCGCGCCCATCGGCTCCGGGCTGGGAATCCGCAACCCTTACAACATCGGCCTGATCGTGGAGAACGCCCGGGTTCCGGTGATCGTCGACGCCGGCGTCGGCACACCCTCGGATGCCACCTTCGCCATGGAACTGGGCTGCGCCGGCGTGCTGATGAACACCGCCATCGCCAAGGCCCGCGATCCGCTGCTGATGGCCGCGGCGATGCGCAAGGCGGTGCAGGCCGGGCGCGAGGGTTACCTGGCCGGGCGCATGCCCCGGCGTTCGCTGGGCGACGCCTCGTCGCCACTGGGCGGTCTGTTCTACTGAGACTGAGATAGTCGCCTCCTCGCCCCACCGGGCTTCATGCCCGGAGGGGCTCGTCTTTTTCCGCGCTGATCCACCACACGAAGCAAAGCCAGCGTCTCCTCGCGAAGACGCTGGCCGGGCCGTTTCGAGTGGTTACGGCATGGCGCGCGCCGGGTTAGCGCTACCGGCCGAGGCCTGCTTTTCCTTGCCCTGTTTCTTTGCATGCCGACCGATCCACCAGGCCGAGTAGGCACTGATCACGCCGACGCCGAGCACGTACCAGCAGGTACTCCAAGGTTGCCCGCCGCTGCTGCGCATCAGCGCGGTGGCGATCATCGGGGTCAGGCCGCTGGCGAAGATGCCGGAGAACTGATAGACGAAAGAGATCCCGGTGTAGCGCACCTTGGCATCGAACAGTTCGCAGAACATCGCCGCTTCCGGCCCGTAGACCGAGGCGTAGAAGATGCCGAACGGGATCACGATGGCCAGCCAGATGGTGAACATGTCGCCACCGCTGGTGGTCATCAGCCAGAACGCCGGGAAAGCCGAGATGCCGGTGATCAGCGAGCCCCACAGGTACACCCGGGTTCGGCCGATGCGATCGGACAGCGCGCCGAACAGCGGGATGGTGAAGCACATCACCACCGCGGCCACCATCACCCCGATCAGCGCTTCCGAACGGGGCAGGTTGAGCGTCTGCGTCAGGTAGCTCAGGGAGAACACGCCGAACACGTTGAAGAACACGCCGTCGATGTAGCGCGCGCCCATGCCGGCCAGCACGTTCTTCGGATAGCGCTTGATCATGTCGATGAAGGGAATGCTGGCCTCGGCGTTCTCCTGCTTGACCTTGGCGAACTCCGGCGTCTCCATCACGTTCAGGCGAATCCAGGTGCCGAGGAACACCAGCACCGCGCTGAGCAGGAAGGCCGCGCGCCAGCCCCAGTCGAGGAATTGTTGGTCGCTGAGCGCGTAGGATAGGAACCCGACCACGCCAGAGGCCAGGCACAGCCCGATGGCCAGGCCGACCTGCGGCAGGCTGGCGTAGAAGCCGCGCTTTTTCTCCGGTGCGTACTCGAACGCCATCAGCACCGCGCCGCCCCACTCGCCGCCCAGTCCGATGCCCTGGAACACGCGCAGCAACAGCAGCAGGATCGGCGCCCAGACGCCAATGGTGTCGTAGGTCGGTACCAGACCGATGAGGAAGGTGGCGACGCCCATGATCATCATGGTCATCACCAGCATGCTCTTGCGCCCGATCTTGTCGCCGAAGTGGCCGAAGATCACGCCGCCCAGCGGCCGGGTGACGAAGCCGACGGCGAAGGTGCCGTAGGCGAGCATGGTCGACACCAGCGGATCGTCCGAGGGGAAATACAGCTTGTTGAAGACGATGCCGGCGACTACGCCGTAGAGGAAGAAGTCGTACCACTCGATGGTGGCGCCGATGACGCTGGCGGTTACGACCTTGCGTAACGAGTTTTGCGATGACATGGCAGTGCTCCTATTTTTGTTTTGCTAAGCGACAGGCTCCGCTGGCGCCCCGCAGGGCGCGGTTGGCAGGTCCGTCACGTGGAGGTCGGTCAGGATGCCTGGGCTTCTAGTTCTGCACGCGTCGAAGTCAATGGGACTCGCTGGCTGAGCGAGGGCTGGTTCGCCTCTTCGAGGATCATCTCCGAGGCCTTTTCCGCGATCATGACCACCGGCACGTTGGTGTTGCCGGAAACCAGGGTCGGCATGATCGAACAGTCCACCACCCGCAGCCCCTGCACACCATGAACACGCAGGCGCTGATCCACCACCGCCAGCGGGTCGTTGCCCATCTTGCAAGTGCCGGACGGATGGAAGATCGAGGCGCCGTATTCACGGCAGAATTCGAGAATCTCGGCGTCGCTCTCGCACGCCGCACCGGGCCGGTACTCGCGGCGGATCAGGCTCTTCAGCGGCTCGGTTTCGGCCAGCTTGCGGGTGTAGCGGACGCCGGCGATGGCGGTCTGCCGGTCCAGTTCGGCGGACAGGTAGTTGGGCTGCATGGACGGCGCGTCCATCGGGTCAGCAGACTTGATCCGCACGTAGCCGCGGCTCTGCGGACGCAACTGGCAGACCGACATGGTGAACCCAGAGAACGGGTGCACGCTGCCTCCGGCTGAGTCCGCGCTGAGGGTGCCGAAGTGATACTGGATATCCGGCAACCCGTCAGGCGAATGGACATTGGTGAACAGCCCGCCCTGATTGATGCCGATCGCCAGCGGGCCGGTGCGGGTCAGCAGCCATTGCATGCCCATGCGCATCTTGCGCACGAGCGAGTTGAGGTCGTCGTTGGTGGTGATCGGCTGGGTGCACTCGTACATCAGGCGGATCTGCAGATGATCCTGCAGGTTTTCGCCGACACCCGGCAGCGCATGCACCAGCGGGATACCGAACTGCTGCAGCAGTTCGCGCGGGCCGACGCCCGACAGTTGCAGCAACTGCGGCGACTGCAGCGCGCCGGCGCTGAGAATCACCTCGCGATTGGCGCGCACGCTCAGCGAGCGACCGCCCTGACGGTACTGCACACCCACCGCACGGGTGCCTTCGAACAGCACCTTCTCGGCGTGCGCGTTGGATTCCACCGTCAGGTTCGGCCGGCCCATGGCTGGGCGCAGGTAGGCCACCGAGGTGCTGCAACGCAGGCCGTTGCGGGTGGTCAGCTGGTAGTAGCCGACGCCCTCCTGATCGCCAGTGTTGAAATCGTCGACCCGTGGCACACCGAGCCCGTTGGCGGCGCCGATGAAGGCTTCGGTGAGCGGATGACGGGCCTTGATGCTGGAGGCCCAGAGCGGCCCCTCGGTGCCGCGGGTAGGCCCGGCGCCGAGGTCGTTGTGTTCGGCGCGGCGGAAGTACGGCAGCACCTGGTCCCAGCTCCAGCCTTCATTGCCGGCGGCGGCCCAGGCGTCGTAGTCGGCCTTCTGCCCGCGGATGTAGATCAGCCCGTTGACCGAGCTGCAGCCGCCGAAGCCGCGACCGCGCGGCCAGTAGATCTTGCGGTCATGCATGCCCGGGTCGGGGTCGGTGTAGAAACCCCAGTTGTACACGGGGTGGAACATCGTCTTGGCATAACCGATGGGAATGTGGATCCACAGGTAGCGGTCCGGCGGCCCGGCCTCCAGGAGGCAGACGCTGTATCGACCGTTCTCGCTCAACCGGTTCGCCAGTACACAACCGGCAGAACCGGCGCCGACAACGACATAGTCGTAGGCGCGTGACATTCGGGAATCCTCTTGTTTTTATATTTCATAAATCCGAACAACGCTTGAAAATTAAAACATTACGGACCACTTTCATGGAACCAGAAGTCTTTCTCCCATGAGGCCACCGCCGGCAGAATTTCCAAATCCCGCAGAAAGCCTTTATAAATCAGTAACGAAGTTAAAGAAGACCATTTGCCGGCCGGAACAGGTAACCAGAAAATGGAACGAAAAGATTCAAAAAAGAATGTAGAGGCGATGGATAGCGAAGCCCTGGGCAACGGTGACCGCAGCCTGCGCGCCCTGATCGCGCTCGAGGCCGTGGTCTGCGCCAGCGAGCCGGTGACCCTGGCGCAACTCAGCGACCGCCTGCAGGCACCCAAGGCGACCCTGCTGCGCATGCTCACCGCACTGGAGCGCCACGGTTACCTGATCCGCGAACTGGACGAAAAGACCTACCTGCCCGGCCCCCACGCCCGGCAACTGGGCCTGCATGCGCTGCGTAACCAGGCGGTGCTGCAGCGCCATCGGCTGATCCTCGAGGAACTGGTCGCCGAGCTGGGTGAAACCTGCAACCTGACCGCGCTGGACGGCAACCAGGTGCTCTACATCGACCGCGTGGAAACCCGCGAACCCCTTCGCCTGCATGTCGAGCCCGGCACCCATGTGCCGTTGCACTGCACCGCCAGCGGTAAGCTGTACCTGGCGAGCATGAGCGCCAGCCAACGCCAGCGGATGCTCGCGCACCTGCCGCTGACCCGGCAGACCGACCGCACCCTCACCGACGCGGCCCTTCTGGAGACCGAGCTGGAACGGATCAAGGCGCGCGGCGTGGGCATCGACAGCGAGGAGTTCGTCCGTGGCATGGCGGCCGTGGCGGTGCCCATTACCGATGCAGCCGGTCACTGCGTCGCGGCGCTGGCCTGCCATGCGCCCACCGCGCGCAAGAGCCTCAACGACCTGCTCGATTGCGTGCCGCGCCTGCGCGAGGCCGCCGCGCTGCTGGCCGAATCGATGACCGTGCGCGAGGCCAGCCCGGTGAAGGCTGCCAGCTGATCGCGACAAGCAAGACGTGGAAAACCCCGCGACAGCACAAAAAACGCACAGTTCCCTGAAAGCCGCGTCCCCAGGCTGGTCGCGGCGGCCGCCCCCTCCTTATTCACAAGACTATCCACAGCTCCTGGGGACAACTCCCCGACGCTTCGCCGAGCGCCAAGGTCTTCAATAACTGACTGTTTTCCCTTGGAATTCATCCAGTCGGTCAAATTCCGAGCAAACCTCTGGAAGCCGCGCAGGCAGTCGCCCGCAGCACTCTGCCACCACGTTATGCACAGCTCGCTCCACAGTTTCGCTGAACAACTCCAGGGCAGTGACTCTGACGGTCTGCAGCACCGGGAAGGTTTCCCCGGGCAATAAAAAGCCCGGAGCGGGAAACGAGCCAGGCTCGCATCCCACTCCGGGCGAAAGGGTATTACTCAGTGACCGCCGAGGTAGGCTTCGCGAACTTCGGGGTTGGTCAGCAGTTCCTGACCGGTGCCGGACATGCGGATCTGCCCGGTGACCATCACGTAGGCGCGGTCGGAGAGACGCAGTGCGTGGTTGGCGTTCTGCTCCACCAGGAAGATGGTCATGCCGGTCTGCGCCAGTTCGCGCAGGGTCGAGAAGATCTGCTTCACCACGATCGGTGCCAGGCCGAGCGACGGCTCGTCGAGCAGCAGCAACCTGGGTCGGCTCATCAGCGCACGGGCGATGGCGAGCATCTGCTGCTCGCCGCCGGACATGGTCATGGCGCGCTGATTGCGGCGCTCCTTGAGGCGCGGGAACAACTCGAACATGCGCTGCATGTCCTCGTCAGCGAACTTGGCGCCGATGGGGATGGTGCCCATCAGCAGGTTCTCCTCCACGCTCATGTCGGGGAACACGCGGCGACCTTCCGGCGACTGCGCGATGCCGTTGGAGGCGACGTAGTGCGCCGACTTCTTGCTGATATCGGTGCCCTGATAGAGGATCTGCCCGCTCTTCGCCCGCGGCTGGCCGAAGATCGACATCAGCAGGGTCGACTTGCCGGCGCCGTTGGCGCCGATCAGGCTGACCGTCTCGCCCTCGTTGATGTGCATGCTCACGCCCTTGAGGGCATGGATCTGCCCGTAGAAGACGTTGACGTCCTTGAACTCCAGCATCGGCGAACTCATGCCACTTCCTCCTCTTCCGCGCCGAGGTAGGCGGCAATCACCTTCGGATCGTTCTTGATGTCGTCAGGCCCGCCCTGGGCGATGACCAGCCCGTGGTCGAGCACCACGATGTGGTCGGAGATGCTCATGACCATGCCCATGTCGTGCTCGATCAGCAGCACGGTGATGCCGTGCTCGTCGCGCAGCAGGCGGATCATCCCGGCAAGTGCCTCGGTTTCCGCGGGGTTGAGGCCGGCGGCGGGTTCGTCCAGGCAGATCAGTTCCGGCGCCGTGCACATCGCCCGGGCGATTTCCAGGCGGCGCTGCTGGCCATAGGAAAGCTCGCCGGCGAGACGGTTGGCGTGCTCCACCAGGTCGACCACTTCCAGCCAGTAGAACGCGGTGTCGAGCAGCTTGCTTTCGGCCTTGCGGTAGCCGGGGGTGTTGAAGATGCCGGCGAACATGTTGCGGTTGGCGAGCATGTGCTGCGCCACCAGCAGGTTTTCCAGGACGGTCATTTCCTTGAACAGGCGAATGTTCTGGAAGGTCCGCGCCAGGCCGGCGCGGTTCACCAGGTGGGTGCCGCCGAACATCTTGTACCAGACCCGCGAACCGAACTGCGCCGGCTTGACGAAGTCGTCCGCCGCGAAGGGCTCGCCGAGCACCTTGATCACGTCGGTCTGCTTGCCCTGGGCGTTGAGCAGGATCTTCCCGCCCGTGGCCGAGTAGAAGCCGGTGAGGCAGTTGAACACGGTGGTCTTGCCGGCACCGTTGGGGCCGATCAGCGCGGAAATCGAATGCCGCTTGACGGAGAAATTCACGTCGTTCAGCGCCTTGATGCCACCGAAGTGCATCATCAGCGAGTCGACGGAGAGAATGACGTCGCTCATGGCGCCACTCCTTTGCGTGGGGCTATGCCGATGCGGTTGATGCGAATCAGGCCGCGTGGTTTCCAGATCATCATCACCACCATGAGGATGCCGAACAGCAGCACGCGGTAGTCCGCGAAGCTGCGCAGCAACTCGGGGGCGACGGTCAGCACGAAGGCGGCGATCACCACCCCGATGGTCGATCCCATGCCGCCGAGGACGACGATGGCGAGGATCAGCGCCGACTCGAAGAAAGTGAACGAGGCCGGGTTGACGAAGCCCTGGTAGGTGGCGAAGAACACCCCGGCGATACCGGCCGTGGAGGCGCCGAGCATGAACGCCGAGAGTTTCACCAGCACGTGGTTGAGGCCCATCGCGCGGCAGGCGATCTCGTCTTCGCGCAGCGCTTCCCAGGCACGCCCGACCGGCATGCGGGTGAGGCGATGCTTGATGTAGAGCACCAGCAGCACGACCAGGAACAGCACGGCGTAGGTGAACAGGAACTTCAGGTTCGGATCGTAGGCGATGCCGAAGAACTCGTGGAACGGCGTGCCGCCATCCTTAGCGCGGCGGGCGAACTCGAGGCCGAAGAAGGTCGGCGCCGGAGCGCTCATGCCGTTCGGGCCGCCGGTCACCGCCAGCCAGTTGTTGAGGATCAGGCGGATGATCTCGCCGAAGCCGAGCGTGACGATCGCCAGGTAGTCGCCGTGCATCCGCAACACCGGGAAGCCGAGCAACATGCCGGCGAACGCGGCGAGGATCGCCGACAGCGGCAGCATGCTCCAGAAGCCCAGGCCGAGGTACTCGTAGCCCATCGCCAGGCCATAGGCGCCGATGGCGTAGAAGCCGACGAAGCCCAGGTCGAGCAGGCCGGCCAAGCCGACCACGATGTTCAGGCCGAGGCCGAGCAGCACGTAGATCAGGCCGAGGATGACCACGGTGAGCAGGTACTTGTTGGCGAAGAACGGAAACGCCACCGCCAGCAGTACCAGCACCGGGAGGATCCAGCGCAGCCGCGACTTGTAGTCCGGCGGCAATACGCCGACACCGCCCGCCGGGCTCTCGAAGCTCTGCAGCACCACGGCGCCGCGCGGGGTCTGCAGGAACAGGCTGAGGGCGAAGCGGCCGACCATGACCACCAGCACCATCCAGCCGACACGGTCGAACTGCAGGTTGAAATCGTAGCCCTGGAGGACTACCCCGACGATCGGACCGAACACGATGAGGGCGATCAGCCCGGCCATCACGCTGTCGATCAGGCTTTTCTTGATATCGATGGAAGAAGTGCTCACGGGCATCACACCTTAGTCACCTGGGGACGACCCAGGAGCCCTTGCGGTCGGAAGATCAGGATCAGTACCAGCAGCGAGAAGCTGAACACGTCCTTGTAGTCGGTGTTGACCATGCCGGAGAACTGCGCCTCGGCCACGCCGAGGATCAGCCCGCCGAGCATCGCGCCGGGCAGCGAGCCGATGCCGCCGAGCACCGCGGCGGTGAACGCCTTGATGCCGATGATGAAGCCGGCATAGAAGTCGAAGGTGCCGTAGTTCAGGGTGATCAGCACGCCGGCCAGGGCACCCATGGACGCGCCGATGACGAATACGTAGGAGATCACCCGATCGGTGTTGATGCCGAGGATCTGCGCCATCTTGCGGTCCTGCTGGGTCGCCCGGCACATGCGTCCGAGGCGCGTGCGCTGGATGATGAAGGTCAGCGCCAGCATGCCGGCAATGGCGGCGGCGATGATGAACAGCTTGGTGTAGGTGATCATCACGAACCCTTCGCCGACGTGCAGCCGCAGGCTGCCTTCGAGCATGGTCGGGATGCCTTGCTGACGCGCGCCCTGGCTGAGCTGCACGTAGTTCTGCAGGATCAGCGACATGCCGATCGCCGAGATCAGCGGTGCCAGACGGGTCGAGTTGCGCAGCGGTTTGTAGGCGATGCGCTCGATGGCGAACCCGTAAACGCCGGTCACCACGATGGTGAATATGAGGGTCCCGAGAATCACCAGCGGGAAGGAGTGCACGCCGAAGAAGCCGAGTACCGCGATGGCGATGGCGGCGAGGTAGGCAGAGACCATGTACACCTCGCCGTGGGCGAAGTTGATCATGCCGATGATGCCGTAAACCATGGTGTAGCCGATGGCGATCAGGCCATAGACCGAGCCGAGGGTCAGGCCGTTGATCATTTGCTGCAGGAAAATACCGTCCATAAATCAACTCTCAAGTCATGACGGGAAGAGGAGTCTTGCGAGGGGCCTGGGAGGTGCATCCGGTTGCCTGGGTAAGGCAGGGCGGCGACTCCCCCTTGAAAAGAAGGGCCGGGCGACCGAGGCCGCGCCGCCCTTCCGAGGCTCGACGCAAATACCCGAAGCCCCCGTGCGGGATCACCGCACGGGGGCTTCGACTGACATCAGAGTTGCTTGTACTTGCCAGCGTCGTCCCACTCGTACATCACGTAGTCGGAGACTTTCAGATCGCCCTTGGCATCGAATTCCTTCTTGCCCATGACGGTGGAGACCGGGTTGGCTTTCAGCCAGGCCGAAGCCTTGGCGCCTTCGGTGCTCTTGGCGCCGGTGAAGGCGGCAGCGATGGCCTGGATAGAGGCGTAGGAGTACAGGGTGTAGCCTTCCGGCTCATAACCGTTGGCGCGGAATTTTTCGATGACTGCCTTGCCATCCGGGATCTGACGCGGGTCGGCGCCGAAGGTCATCAGCACGCCCTTGGCGTATTGCGGGCCCCCAGCGGTGCCGACGAATTCGTCGGTGACGATGCCGTCGCCGGAAACGAACTTGGCGGTGACGCCCTGCTCGCGCATCTGGCGGACCAGCGGACCGGCTTCGGCGTGCAGACCACCGAAGTAGACCACTTCGGCGCCGGTGGAACGGATCTTGGTGACCAGGGCGTTGAAGTCTTTCTCGCCGCGGGTCAGACCTTCGTAGAGGACTTCCTTAACACCGCGCTTGTTCAGCTCCATCTTGGTGGCGTCGGCCAGGCCCTGGCCGTATGTGTCCTTGTCGTGGATGACCGCGACTTTCTTGGCTTTCAGGGTATCGACGATGTAGTCGCCGGCAACCACGCCCTGCTGGTCGTCACGACCGCACATGCGGAATTCGCCGGTCAGGCCGCGCTCGGTAACCTGCGGGTTGGTCGACGCCGGGGTAATCGAAATGATGCCTGCTTCGTCATAGACCTCGGAGGCCGGCATGGTCGAGGAGGAGCAGAAGTGACCGACCACGGCGACGGCCTTGTCGGAGTCGACCAGACGGTTGGCGACCGCTACGGCCTGTTTCGGCTCGCAGGCGTCGTCCGCCTTGACCAGCTTGATCTTCTCACCGTTGATGCCACCGGCAGCGTTGATGTCGGCGACGGCTTGTTCAGCGCCACGCCACAGCTGCTCGCCGAACGCGGCGTTACCCCCGGTCATCGGACCGGCTACACCAATGACTACGTCTGCGTATGCAAAAGAGGAGAGGCTCATCGCGCTTGCAACAGCGAAAGCCAGAACACCTTTGTTGAAAGACTTGTGAGGCATGGAGTTGCTCCCTGAGGGGTTTGGATTGGCAGCTTGCAAGAGCAAGCCTTGTGCCATCCAGAAGAAACTCCGGCCGAACGGGAAGAAACAGAGGGTCTTGTCAAAAAATCAGAGGATTCGAAAAAAAATTTAACGACCCTCTATTTCAATACGCCTTTTTCGGGCAGATATGCGACAGGCCGCCCGGAAGGCCATTTTTACTTTCGGTAACGGCCACTTAGCGAGGGGGAATCGCCCGCCGCTGGTGCACCGAAAATACCCACCCGCACCATCGCTGGTCAGCCCTCCGAACACACTTAGATCACCACGCGCAGGCACTGCCCGGCGTGGTAGAGCGAAAATCCCAGTTCGTACATCCCGCTGCGCAACCGCGGTGCACTGACGGCAGGCGTGGAGCGGAACGGCATCGGCAACGCGGCGGAGTTCCCCGTGCACAGGTAATCGGCGAAGGCCTTGCCGACCACGCTGCCCGTGGTGACGCCACGACCGTTGTAGCCGGCCACCGCGAGCAGCCCCGGCGCCGGCTCGAAGAGACGCATCAGGTGATCAGGGGTGAAGTCGATGCAACCGGTCCAGGTGTATTCCCAATCGACCGCCGGCAGGTAGGGAAAGTAGTGCTTCTGGATGCGCCGGGCCCAGGCGCGCAGGAACCACGCCGGCTTGCGCGTGCCGTTGCCGAGGCTACCGAGCAGCAGGCGGCCGTCGGCGTCGCGGCGGATGCTGCTGAGCACCTGACGGGTGTCCCAGGACCCCTGCCCGCCCGGCAGGATGCGCGTCGCTTCCTCACCGTGCAGCGGCGTCGAGGCGACCTGGTAGTAGAAGCCGGGAAAGAAACGCCGCCGCACCTCGCTCCATTCCCCTTCTGTGTAGGCGCTGGATGCGATCACGACCTGCTCGGCGAGCACCGCCCCGGCCTCGCTGCGCACCACCCACTGCGCGCCCTGGCGTTCCAGGCGGGCGACTGGAGAATGCTCGAACAGCTCGCCGCCCAATTGCTGCACCGCATTCGCCAGCCCGACCGTGTAGGCCATCGGGTTGAGCGTACCGGCGCGACGATCGAGCAACGCGCCGGCGATCCGCTCGGTACCGGTGGCGCGTACGCAGGCCTGCCCAGTGAGCAGCTCGACCGGCGCTCCACGGCGCTGCCATTGCTCACAGCGGCTGCGCAGGTTGGCCAACCCGGCGGGGTTGTGCGCCATGTGCAGGGTGCCCTCGCGGCGCAGCTGGCAATCGATGCCGTAGCGATCGACCAGGGAGAACACCAGCGCGGGCGCCGCGCCCAGCGTCTGGTTCAGCTGCTGGCCGACGGCGAGGCCGAGGCCGGCCTCGATCTCGTCCGGGGCGATCCACATGCCCGCGTTGACCAGCCCGACGTTGCGCCCCGAACCGCCATGACCCACTTCATGGGCTTCGAGGATGCACACCCGCTTGCCGCGCTCGAGCAGGTGCAGCGCCGCCGACAGCCCGGTGATGCCGGCGCCGATCACGCACACGTCGGCCTTGTGCTCCCCCGCCAGCGCCGCCGCACGCGGCCGCTTAGGGGTCAGCGCTTCCCACAGACATTCCTGGCGCAGCATGGTCATGTCCGACACTCCTTTCCTCTGGCTCCCAGCGAGCCGATGCCCGGCAGGTCCTGAAACGCCGCCTGCTCAGTCGAAGGTAATGCCCTGCGCCAGCGGCAGTTCGCGCGAGTAGTTCACTGTATTGGTCTGCCGGCGCATGTAGGCGCGCCAGGCGTCGGAGCCGGACTCGCGGCCGCCGCCGGTTTCCTTCTCGCCACCGAAGGCGCCACCGATCTCCGCGCCGCTCGGGCCGATGTTGACGTTGGCGATGCCGCAATCGCTGCCGGTCGCGGACATGAACTGCTCCGCCTCGCGCACATCGTTGGTGAACACGCAGGAGGACAGCCCCTGCGGCACGGCGTTGTTCAGCTGCAGCGCCTGCTCGAAGTCGCTGTAGCCGATGACGTAGAGGATCGGCGCGAAGGTCTCACCGCGCACCACGTCGCTCTGCTCGGGCATCTCGACGATGGCCGGCGACACGTAGAATGCCTCGGGGAACTGCTCGGCTAGTTGGCGCTCGCCGCCAAACACCTTGCCGCCCTCGCCGCGCGCCTGGCTCAGCGCGCCCTGCATCGCCTCGAAGGCCTGCCGGTCGATCAGCGGACCGACCAGATTACCCTGCAGCGGATGGCCGATGCGCACCTTGGCGTAGGCCGCCTTAAGCCGAGCGACGATTTCCGCCTTCACCGATTCGTGGGCAATCAGCCGGCGTAGCGTGGTGCAGCGCTGCCCGGCGGTGCCCACGGCGCTGAACAGGATCGCCCGCACGGCCAGATCGAGGTCGGCGCTGGGCGCGAGGATCATCGCGTTGTTGCCGCCCAGCTCGAGGATGCTGCGGGCGAAACGGGCGGCAACCCTGGGCGCCACCTCGCGTCCCATGCGCGTGCTGCCGGTCGCGCTGACCAGCGCCACGCGCGGGTCCTCGACCAGCGCTTCGCCGGCGCTGCGATCGCCGATCAGCACCTGGTTGAGGTACTCGGGCGCGCCGTCGAAACCGGCGACCACCTTGTCGAACAGCGCCTGGCAGGCCAGCGCGGTGAGCGGGGTCTTCTCCGACGGCTTCCAGATCACCGGGTTGCCGCAGACCAGCGCCAGCGCGGCATTCCACGCCCACACCGCGACCGGGAAGTTGAAGGCGCTGATCACCGCGACCACGCCCAGCGGCTGCCAGCTCTCGCGCATGTGATGGCCGGGGCGTTCCGACGCGATGGTCAGGCCATACAACTGACGCGACAGGCCGACGGCGAAGTCGCAGATGTCGATCATTTCCTGCACTTCGCCCAGACCTTCCTGGGTGATCTTGCCGGCCTCCCAGGACACCAGCTCACCAAGATCGGCCTTGTGTGCCCGCAGCGCCTCGCCGAACTGCCGCAACAGCTCGCCGCGACGCGGCGCCGGCACCGAGCGCCACGCCTGGAACGCCCGCTCGGCGCGCCCGACCGCCTGCTCGACATCGGCGGCGCCCTGCAGCGCGACGCTGCCGATACGGCTGCCGTCGATGGGCGAGTGCACGGCGAGATCGCCCTGCTGGATCAGCTGCGGGGAAAGCCCCAGACGGTCGAACAATGAGCCGAGCATACGAACTCCTGAAAATCGGTGACGAGGGATGCCTTATTAATAGCGGCTACCGGGCGCGCCAACAAACGAGCATTGTTCCAGTTATCATTCCATTCGCTCATGCAAAGCCCCCCACCCGAGGCCGCCATGCTCAACAAACGCAACCTTCCCTCGCTCACCGCGCTGCAATGCTTCGAGGCGGCGGCGCGGCACCTGTCCTTCACCCGCGCCGCGGAGGAACTGAGCCTAACGCAGAGCGCGGTGAGCAAGCAGGTCGCCCAGCTCGAGGAGCAGATCCAGCATCTGCTGCTGCGCCGCGTGCGCCGTCGCTTGCAACTGACCCCGGCGGGCTCGCTGTACCTGGACGAGGTACGCAAGATCCTCACCCAGATCGAAATGTCGACCCACTACCTGCGCTCCTACGGCGGCGAGACCGCGGTGCTGCGCGTCTGCGCGCCGCCGACCTTCGCCGCGCGCTGGCTGATTCCGCGACTCAAGGGCTGGCGCCTGGAATACCCGCAGATCCACCTGGACCTGCGCCAGGAGCGCGAGCCGGACGACCTGATCCAGGGCCGCAGCGACCTGGCGTTCTATTTCGGCCAGGGTGCGCGGCCGGGCGCCGAATGCGTGCGTCTGTTCGACGAGGAGATGCTGCCGGTATGCGCGCCGGGGCTGCTGCCCGAACAGCCGCTGGAAGACCCGACCCGGCTCGCCGACTTCGTCCTGCTGCAGAACACCGGCCGCCCCGAAGCCTGGCACGACTGGTTCCTCGGCCAGGGCCTGCACACCGAACACAGTTATCACGGGCCACGCTTCGACAGCTTCTACATGTGCATCCGCGCCGCCCAGGTCGGCTGCGGCGTGGCCTTGCTGCCGCGCTTCCTGGTCGAGGAGGAGCTCGCCGAAGGCAAGCTGGTGGTCGCCTGGGACCACGCGATGAGCAGCCACAACGCCTACTACCTGGCCTACGCGGAGCAGGTGGCCGAAGTGCCGAAGGTGCGCGACTTCGTGCGCTGGATGCTCGAGCGCCTCTGAGCGCAGCAGGAAAAAACGGAATGACCGCCCTGGCAGCGTCCATTGAAAGAAACGCCGGGCATGAAAAAGGCCGCTCGGAAGCGGCCTTCTTTCGATCGATGGACGACTCAGTCGACCAGGGTGACCGTGCCCTTCATCATCGCGACGTGGCCCGGGAACGAGCAGAAGAACGCGTAGTCGGTGCCGGCAGCCAGCTTGGACACATCGAAGGTCACGGAGTCGCTTTCGCCACCGCCGATCACCTTGGTGTGGGCGATGACGCGGTCGTCGCCTTCCTTGATGTAGTTCTTGTCGAGGCCGGCGGACATGCCGTCGGTGGCGACCGGCTGCTCGTTGGCGGCGGAGGTCAGCACCCAGTTGTGGCCCATCACGTTCTTCGGCAGCTTGCCGACGTGTTTCAGGTTCACCGTGAACTGCTTGCAGCTCTTGCTGATCTGAACGGCCTTGGTGTTGAAGGTCATCTGGTCGGTGGCCTCGATATCGACTTTGCATTCGGCGGCAAAGACCGGGGCGCTGGCGACGGCGAGCAGGGTTGCGATTGCGAGTTTGCGGATCATCTTGCCTCCTGGGCAGTAGGGCATTGGCAGTGAGTCATCCCGTCAAGACTGCCAGAGCAGCGGCTTCTTACACAGCACCTGCGGCGCCGTGTCGCAAAGACGCCGTGCCGCAGCATAACGTCGTGGCCGGCGATGGTCCTGGCTTCGTGGGCCGGGATATCGCTGACACCGCGCACCCGGAATCCGCATGTCGGACTATCGGGTTGATACAGATTCTCAACGAGTGGGGCATACCCTGACCTTATAGGATGAGACCGTCAACGCCACTTTAGGAGAGCAATGATGTATCTCAACGAATTACTGCGCGCGGTACTGGCGGCCTATGCCTGTGGTGCCAGCGGTATCAGCCCCGACGCCGAACGACTCGTCTGAAAGCATGGCCCCGCCCGGTGCGGGCCGTTACTCTGTGTGCCTGAATGACCACGGAGTAGATGATGTCGTTACGTTCCGTTTGCGTGTTCTGCGGTGCCAGCACGGGCCGGGATCCTGTTTACCGCGAGGCCGCCGAGCGCCTCGGCGAAGAGATCGCCCGACGCGGCATGACGCTGGTGTACGGCGGGGGCGCGGTGGGCCTGATGGGTATCGTTGCCGACGCCACGCTCAGGGCTGGCGGCGAAGTCATCGGCATCATTCCGCAAAGCCTGCGTGACGCGGAGATCGGCCATCCCGGCCTGACGCGCCTGGAAGTGGTCGACGGCATGCACGCGCGCAAGGCGCGCATGGCCGAACTCTCCGATGCCTTCATCGCCCTACCGGGCGGGCTCGGCACCCTGGAGGAACTCTTCGAGGTGTGGACCTGGGGCCAGCTCGGCTATCACGCCAAACCCCTCGGCCTGTTCGAGGTGATGGGTTTCTACGGCAAGCTCGGCGCATTTCTCGATCACCTGGTGAACGAAGGCTTCGTCCGTCCGCCGCACCGCGAGATGCTGCAGCTGAGCGACTCCGCCTCCGGCCTGCTCGATCTGCTGGATGCCTGGCGGCCCACCGTGCTGCCCAAGTGGGAAGACCGCGAGCCGCGCTGACAGCCGACGCCCCTACCTGAACGCCCCCATTTACGGCTCCGAGAAGCGCATGTCCGTCTGGAAAACCCGAATCGCGCGCCTGGTCGGCCTGGTCACCGAGCTGTTGCGACGCTACCCGCGTGCGATCGCCGTGTTCGGCTTCGTCTCCGGCCTGGCCAGTTTCCTGCTGGTCGACCGACAAGCCAGCCTGGCCAAGCTGATCGCCGTGACCATGCTGGTCAGCTGGCTCTGGCTGGTGCTCGAAAGCACGTTGCGCCGCTGCACTGCACGCTGGTTCGGCTTCGACCTGCCGCCGCCGCTGCTGCGCTATGCGACGCAGATGATCCACCAGGAGAGCCTGTTCTTCGTCCTGCCGTTCTTCTTCATCACCACGACCTGGAACAGCGGCCAGGCGCTGTTCACCGGCCTGCTCGGCGCCGCGGCGCTGGCCTCGATCACCGACCCGCTGTACTACAAGGGGCTGGCCGCGCGGCGCTGGGTATTCATGTCGTTCCACAGCCTGACGCTCTTCGCCGTGCTGCTCACCGCGCTGCCGATCATCCTTCACCTGAGCACGCCGCAGGCCTACGCCTGGTCGCTCGGAGTGGCCGCGGTGCTGTCGTTCCCGAGCCTGATCGGCAGCCTCAAGCTGGCCGGCTGGCGGCGTTGGCTGATCTCGCTGGCGCTGATGCTGGTGCTCGGCGCGGTGGGCTGGCAGGCGCGGCTGTGGGTGCCGCCGTCGACCCTCTGGCTGGGCGAAGTGGCGGTCACCGAGCAGTTCGACGACCTTACCCGCAAGCCCGGCGTCAGCGTGGAGAGCATCAGCGCCGCGCAGCTCAAGAGCCAGGGTCTCTACGCCTTCACCCGGATCAACGCGCCGCGCGGACTGAAGGAGCGCATCTATCACGTCTGGCAGCACGACGGGCAGATCGTCGACCGCATCGCCCTCGACATCCACGGCGGCGGCAAGGAAGGCTACCGCTCGTGGACACACAAGCAGAACTTCCCCGACGACGTGGTCGGCGACTGGCAGGTGCAGGTCGTCACCGAAGCCGGCCAGATGATCGGCGTGCTGCGCTTCGAGGTCATGCCGTAGGTCGTGCCGCGCGTTCGATGCGCGGATAAAACCCTCGCAGCGCGGCGGGGTCAAAACTGCCGAGGCGCGAGCGGGCGCATGACGGCGGGAGCGGTGCATGGAGTGGTGGCAGATCATCAGCGCGACGGTCGCCGAAGAGTTTTCCGACCTGCCGGACCTTGCCGAAACCACGCGCCTGGTGCTGCGCCTGGGCCTCGCCGCCCTGCTCGGCGGCGCGCTGGGCTACGAGCGCGCCGCCAAGGGCAAGGCCGCCGGCGTGCGCACGCACATGCTGGTGTCGCTCGGCGCCGCGCTGTTCGTGCTCGCCCCGCACATGTCCGGGGCCGAGCACGACGCCCTGAGCCGCGCCATCCAGGGCATCGCCGCAGGCGTCGGCTTCCTCGGCGCGGGCACCATCATCAAAGGCAACAGCGTCCATGAAGTGCACGGCCTGACCACCGCCGCCGGCATCTGGCTGACCGCCGCCATCGGCATCGCCGTAGGCATGGGCCGCGAAGCCACGGCGGTACTCAGCACCCTGCTCGCCCTGATCATCTTCTTCGTCATTCCCAAGGTTTCACCGAACGACTCGGACGACGAGACTCACCCACGAGAACGACTCCCCTGAACCCCGGAGATGCGATGAACCGCCTACCCACCCTGCCGCTCACCCTTGCCCTCTGCGTCGCACTGGTCGGCTGCGAGAAGGCCACGCTGCCGATCGCCGACAGTTACGGCCCGCAACCCCGGTTGCCCGAGCCCGCCTCCAGTCTCCTGCCGACGGTGAACATCGCCAAGGCGCGTGGCTGGGCCGAGGGCCAGACGCCAGTCGCCGCCCAGGGCCTGCAGGTGCGTGCGTTCGCCCAGGGCCTGGATCACCCGCGCACGCTGCTGGTCCTGCCCAACGGCGACATCCTGGTCGCGGAAACCGACGCGCCGCCCAAACCGGACGACGGCAACGGCGTGAAAGCCTGGCTGACCAAGAAGGGCATGCAGCGCGCCGGCTCCGGGCTGGGCAGCGCCAACCGCATCACCCTGCTGCGCGACGCCGACGGCGACGGCGTTGCCGAAGTCCGGAGCGCCTACATCGAAGGCCTCAACTCGCCGTTCGGCATGGCGCTGGTAGGCGACACCCTGTACGTCGCCAATACCGACGCCGTGCTGAGCTTCCCCTACCGCGAGGGCGCGCTGCGCATCGACGAGCCAGGCAAAAAGATCGTCAACCTGCCGGCCGGCAGCATCAACCACCACTGGACCAAGGACCTGGTCGCCAGCCGCGATGGTTCGCTGCTCTACGTCAGCGTCGGCTCCAACAGCAACGTCGCCGAGAACGGCATCGACGCCGAGCGCGACCGCGCCGGCATCCTCGAGGTCGACCCGGCCCGCGGCACCTCGCGGCTGTTCGCCGCCGGGCTGCGCAACCCGAACGGCCTGGCCTGGCAACCGGAAAGCGGCGAGCTGTGGGTGGCGGTGAACGAGCGCGACGAGATCGGCAGCGACCTGGTGCCCGACTACATGACCTCGGTGAAGAGCGGCGGTTTCTACGGCTGGCCCTACAGCTACTACGGCCAGCACGTCGACAGCCGTGTCCAGCCCCCGCGCCCCGACTTGGTGGCCAAGGCCATCGTTCCCGACTACGCGCTGGGCGCCCACACCGCGTCGCTGGGCCTGACCTTCTATCGGGGCGACCTGCTCAAGCGCTACAGCGGCGGCGCCTTCGTCGGCCAGCACGGTTCCTGGAACCGCGAGCCACGCAGCGGCTACAAGGTGATCTACGTGCCCTTCGCCAACGGTCGCCCGGCCGGCCCACCGGAAGACGTGCTGACCGGATTCCTCAGTGACGACGGCGAAGCCCTCGGCCGCCCGGTGGGCGTGGCGACGGACAAGCAGGGCGCGCTGCTGGTGGCCGACGACGTCGGCGATACGGTGTGGCGGGTGACGCCGCAGACGCCGCAGTGAAACGACGCTCCCGGGCGCTACTCACGCCCGGGAGCCACCGCCACCTCGCCGGCCGGGGTGACGGTGACCTGTACGTCGGGGTCGTGGCTGCCGCCACCGAGGATCACCCCGCGCAGCGGCGACACGTCGGAGAAGTCGCGGCCCCAGGCCAGGGTGATGTGTTCCAGGCCCGGCTGCACGTTGTTGGTCGGGTCGAAATCCACCCAGCCCTGTCGCGGGCAGTACACCGACACCCAGGCATGCGAGGCATCGGCGCCGATCAGCCGTGGCTGGCCGGGCGGCGGCTGGGTCAGCAGGTAGCCGCTGACATAGCGCGCCGCCAGGCCGCGCGAGCGCAGGCAGGCGATCATCAGGTGGGCAAAGTCCTGGCAGACCCCGCGGCGCTTCTCAAGCACCTCAAGCAGCGGCGTCGCCACCTGGGTAGCGGTGGCATCGAAGGTGAACTCGCGGAAGATCTTCTGCATCAGCGCCTGGACGCCCTGCAGCAGCGGGCGGCCCGCGGTGAAGCAGTCCTCGGCGTAATCGACGAAGGAATACTTGAGGCGAACCGCCGGCGACTCGAAGCGGAAGCGGCTGGCTTCCAGTACCTCGGTCGACAGCGGCGCGCCGCTGTAGGAGAGCGCGGCGCTGGCGTCCTCCCAGGGCGGCGACTGCAGGGGATCGAGCAGCGGCCGGGCGAGAATCTCCACGTCCAGGCGCGCCTCGACGCGCAACTCCTCGTGCGGCCGCTCGAAGGCCAGGCGGGTCAGCGGATTACCGAAGATGTCCAGCTCGTCGCGGCGCTGCGTCGGCGCCGGCTCGACGTTCAGTTCGCGGACGATGCAGCGCTGCCAGGCGCAGTCGCGCGGCCACAGGTGCGCCAGTTGCTTGGCCAGCGACACCGCGGTGGCGTAGCGGTAGTGGGTGTCGTGGATGACCTGGTAGCGCGCGCTCATGAGGACACCGTCTGCTGGCTGGCATCGACGTGGGCGAAGAAGCGCAGCGCCAGGCGATCGGAAAGCTGCCCGGCGGCCTCGCCGACCGCGCGCAGCAACTGGCTCAGGCCGTTGAGCACGGCGCGCTTGCCGGCCTCACCGAACAGCGCGTTTTCCAGGGTGCCGAGGTCGACCAGGCGCAGGCGGTCGGTGAGCAGCGCCAAGGTCAACTCGTGCTGGCTGCCGAACTGCTCGCTGAGGTGGTCCAGAGCCTTCTCCAGCTCGAGCAGCTGGAACAGCGCCGCGTGCGGGTTCTGCTCGTCCAGCAGCAGCAGGTCGAGCACCGGGATCAACTGCGGCGCGGCCTGGTAGCGCGAGCGGTAGGTGATGGTGCTGTTGCCCAGCTCGAGGAGCCACTCCAGCGCCGCCTGGTCCTGCACGGCCTCACCATCGAGGAATCCGGCGATGGCTTCGGCGAGGAACTGCAGCCGTTCGATGCGTCGGCCGATCATCAGGAAACGCCAGCCGTCGTCGCGGGTCATGTCGTCGAGGGCGAAGCCGGACAGCGCCGACAGCGACATCAGCAGGCGGTTGAGGAAGTCCAGCAGCTCGCCGAGGTCGGCCTCCTCGCGCTCCAGGGTCTGCGCCTCGCGCTGGATTTCCATCAGCGCCAGCCAGTTCTCCCGCGACAGCCGCCCGCGCACCTGCGACGCGGTCCAGTTCAGCCGCTGCAGGTTGGCGCGCAGGCTGTAGATCCAGTCCTCGCCGAGCAGGGCGACGAACAGCCGTTCTTCCAGCGTGTCCTCCTCGTCAGGCAGCACGCCGAGGTCCTCCGCCAGTTGCAGCGCGGTCGCCAGCGCCATGGGTTCGTCGTCGTCGCCGACATAGCGCGACAGAACCACGCGCAGCAGGCGGGTCAGGTCGTCGCAGCGCTCGGCGTAACGGCCGAACCAGAACAGGTTCTCGACGATTCGCGAGGGCAGGTGCGGATCGCGGCGGACCACGTCGTGCACGCCCAGCGGACGCGGGCGTGGCGCCTCCCCCAGCGCGGCGTGGCCGGCCAGCACCCAGGTGTCCTTGCTGCCGCCGCCGCTCTGCATGGCCACCACCTGGGCGCCGGACTCGGCGGAAACGCGGGTCAGCCCGCCCGGCATCACACGGTAACCGTCGGCGCTGGCGACCGCGTAGACGCGCATGCCGATCGCCCGCGACTGCATGTGTTCGTCCTGCCAGACCGGCGCCTGCGACAGCTGTGCGATCTCCTGCGCCACGTAGGCGTAGGGCCGCGCGCGGATGCGCCGGGTCAGGTTGGCCAGCCCGGCGGCGTCGAGGTCGTGACCGAGCTGCGGGACGAAGCTCTGCGAGGGGAAGGCCGGCATCACCAGCAGGTCGCCGAGTTTCTCCAGCGCCTGCTCCAGCACCGGCGCCTCGCCGCACCACCAGGTGGCGATGGACGGCAGCAGCAGTTCCTCGCCGAACAGCTTCTCCTGGATCTTCGGCAGGAAGCCGAGCAGTCCGGGCGACTCCAGCACGCCGCTGCCCAGTGCGTTGGCCACCAGCACGCGGCCCTGGCGCACCGCTTCGAGCAGGCCGGGCACGCCGAGCGCGGAGTCGGTCCGCAGTTCCAGCGGGTCGCAGAAGTCGTCGTCCAGGCGCCGCAACACCGCGTGCACGCGCTGCAGGCCGCCCAGGGTCTTCAGGTACAAGGTGGCGTCGCGCACCGTCAGGTCGCTGCCCTCCACCAGCGGGAAGCCCAGGTGGCGCGCCAGGTAGAGGTGCTCGAAATAGGTTTCGTTGAAACGCCCCGGGGTCAGCAGCACCACCATCGGCGCTTCGTTGTCCTCGCGCGGCGCCTGCCGGACCAGCGTTTCGCGCAGGGTGCGGAAGTAGCTGCTCAGGTGCTGCACGCGCAGTTCGCGGAACAGGTCCGGGAAGGTGCGCGAGATGATCTGCCGGTTCTCCAGCGCGTAGCCGGCGCCGGAGGGCGTCTGCGTGCGGTCGGCGATCACCCACCAGCGCCCGTCCGGCGCGCGGCGCAGGTCCACGGCATAACTGTGCAGGTAGGTGCCGCCCGGCGGACGGATGCCCTGGCACGGCCACAGGAAGTTGTTGTGGCCGAACACCAGTTCGGTCGGCAGCAGGCCGTCGGCGAGCAGTTGCTGGGGGCCGTAGATGTCGGCGAGCACGCTGTCGAGCAGGCGCGCGCGCTGGGCGACGCCGGCGGCGATGCCCTGCCACTCCTCGGCGCTGATCAGGTTCGGCAGCAGGTCGAGCGCCCAGGGACGGTCGGTGCCCTTGGGGTCGGCATAGACGTTGTAGGTGACGCCGTTCTCGAGAATCTGCCGATCGAGCAGTGCCTGGCGCTGTTCCAGCTGCGCCGGGCTGCTGCGCTCGAGGTGCTGGTAGAGCTTGTCCCAGTGCGGGCGAACCCGGCCGCTCGCATCGAGCATTTCGTGATAGGCCCGCGGGGTTGACGGACAATCGGCAAGCAAGTCGGGCATCAGTGGCTCGATAGACAGTTAATCAGGGCCGATCATGGCCGCGCTCGAATCCCGCAGGCTGAACCTGCGCGGCGCGGCTCTGGTTCACACGCGACGCAGGTCCAGGGTCATCGGCAACTCGTCCGAGACAACCGGGCGCGGCGGCGCCAGCTTGCCTGGGGTGTGGCCGAAGCGGAAGAAACGCGCCAGGCGCCGGCTCTCGGCTTCATTGGAATTGACCGGCAGGGTCTCGTAATTGCGCCCGCCAGGATGGGCGACATGATACTGGCAACCGCCCAGCGAGCGCTGCATCCAGGTATCGAAGAGGTCGAAAACCAGCGGCGCGTGCACCGGGATGTTCGGCTGCAGGCTGTTCGCCGGCTGCCAGGCGCGATAGCGCACGCCGCCGACGAACTCGCCGACCTTGCCGGTGGCGCGCAACGGCACGCTGGCGCCGTTGCAGGTGAGGATGTAGCGGTCCGGCGCCAGGCCGCTGAGCTTGACCTGCATGCGCTCCAGCGACGAATCCACGTAGCGCACCGTGCCGCCCACCGCGCCCTCTTCGCCCAGCACATGCCAGGGTTCGAGCGCCTGACGCAGCTCCAGGTCGATGCCCTGCACCACGTAGTCGCCGTAGCGCGGGAAGCGGAACTCGAAGTGCGCGGCGAACCATTCGCTGCGCAGCGGATAGCCCGCCTGGTTGAGCTCGGCGATCACGTCGGCGAAATCCTGCTCGACGAAATGCGGCAGCAGGAAACGGTCGTGCAGCTCGGTGCCCCAGCGCGCCAGGCGCAGGGGCGCATAGGGTTCGTTCCAGAACCGCGCCACCAGCGCGCGCAGCAGCAACTGCTGGGTCAGGCTCATGCGCGCGTGCGGCGGCATCTCGAAGGCGCGCAGTTCGAGCAGGCCGAGGCGTCCGGTGGCGCCGTCCGGCGAGTACAGCTTGTCGATGCAGAATTCGGAGCGGTGGGTGTTGCCGGTGACATCCACCAGCAGGTTGCGCAGCAGGCGGTCGACCAACCACGGCGGGCATTCCGCGCCCGGCTCGGGCATCTGCGCGAAGGCGATTTCCAGCTCGTAGAGCGAGTCGTTGCGCGCCTCGTCGACGCGCGGCGCCTGCGACGTCGGGCCGATGAACAGCCCGGAGAACAGGTACGACAGCGACGGGTGGTTGTGCCAGTAGCTGATCAGGCTGCGCAGCAGGTCCGGACGCCGGAGGAACGGCGAATCCGCCGGGGTCGCGCCGCCGAGAACGAAGTGGTTGCCGCCGCCGGTGCCGGTGTGGCGACCGTCGACCATGAATTTCTCGCTGGTCAGGCGCGTCTGCCGCGCCGCTTCGTAGAGAAACTCGGTGCGTTCGGCCAGCTCTTCCCAGCTCGCCGAGGGCTGGATGTTCACCTCGATCACGCCCGGATCGGGGGTGACGCGGAAGTTGGTCAGGCGCGGATCGCTGGGCGGCTCGTAGCCTTCCATGAGGATCGGGCAGCGCAGCTCGCGGGCGGTGGTCTCGATCGCCGCGACCAGTTCGAGGTAATCCTCGAGACGCTCCAGCGGCGGCATGAACAGGTACAGGCGGCCGTCACGCGGCTCGGCGCACAGCGCGGTGCGGACGATCTGGTGGGCGGACTCGTTGAGCTTCGGCGGCGGCGTCGGGTCCTCGGCCTTGGCGGCTTTCTGCGGGAACAGCGGCGTCTTCACCCGGCCCTGGATTTCCAGGCGCGGCGGCAGTTCGGCGAAGAACTGGTTGGGATCGCGCGGGCGCACGAAGGGATAGTCGGCCTCGCGCACCCACGGCTGCGAATCCAGCGGCAGGCGGTAACCCATCGCCGAATCGCCGGGAATCAACCGGCAATGTTCGTCGCGCAGGAACCAGGACCCGGTGATCCACTCCTCGCCTTTCTCGCTGCGCGCCAGCGGCAGGACGTGGCCGACGACTTCGCCGACGCCGCGGCAGAACACCTTGCGCAGGCGTTCACGCTCCTGGGCATCGGCCAGGCGCGAGTCTTCCGGGGTGACGTTGAGCGGCAGCTTGCGCTCGCGCCAGAGGTAGTAGAGCCAATCCTCGAAGGCAGGGAACGCGTGCTCGC
Organism: Pseudomonas sp. UBA3153; assembly: GCF_002364635.1. Taxonomy (NCBI): domain Bacteria; kingdom Pseudomonadati; phylum Pseudomonadota; class Gammaproteobacteria; order Pseudomonadales; family Pseudomonadaceae; genus Pseudomonas; species Pseudomonas sp. UBA3153. The sequence continues at coordinate 31,038 of NZ_DEYR01000097.1, read as the reverse complement.
CGGACAATCCGAGGTGCCCGGCCAGGGTGGTGAGAAAACGCGCGGCAAGGCGCGCATCGGCGCCGTAGTAGCGGGTTTCGTCGGCGTAGAGCGCCGGGTCCTGCCAGATCGGCTCGCCGTCGCGGCGCCAGAAGCAGTTCAGCGACCAGCGCGGCAGTTGCTCGCCCGGATACCACTTGCCCTGGCCGAAGTGCACCAGTGCATTCGGCGCATAGTGCTCGCGCAGGCGGTGGAACAGTTCGGCGGCCAGCCTGCGCTTGTTCGGACCGAGCGCGGCGGTGTTCCACTCGGCATCGTCGGGGTAGTCGAGGGCGACGAAGGTCGGCTCGCCGCCCATGGTCAGGCGCACGTCGTCGCGCTTGAGGTCGGCGTCGATCTTCCGCCCGAGATGGTCGATGGCCTGCCACTGCTCGTCGCTGTAGGGCTTGGTGACGCGCGGCGCTTCCCAGATGCGCTCGATGCGCATGTCGTGGCTGAACTCGACCTCGGACTTTTCCACCGCCCCGCTGATCGGCGCGGCGGACGACGGCTCGGGGCTGCAGGCCAGCGGGATGTGACCTTCGCCGGCGAACAGGCCGCTGGTGGCATCCAGGCCGATCCAGCCGGCTCCCGGCAGGTAGACCTCGCACCAGGCGTGCAGGTCGGTGAAGTCGACGTCGGTGCCGCTCGGCCCGTCGAGGGATTTCACGTCGGCGGTGAGCTGGATCAGATAACCCGAGACGAACCGCGCGGCCAGGCCCAGATGACGCAACAGTTGCACCAGCAGCCAGGCCGAGTCGCGGCAGGAACCGGCGGCGCTGACCAGGGTTTCCTCAGGCGTCTGCACGCCCGGCTCCATGCGGATCAGGTAGCGGATGTCCTTCGCCAGGCGCTGGTTGAGCGCGACGAGGAAGTCCACGCTGGGCGTGGCGGTGCGGTCGATACCGGCGAGATAGGCCTCGAACTTTGGCGTCAGCGGCAGTTGCACCAGGTAGGGCGCCAGCTCGCGTTTTTCCTCGCCGGTGTAGGCGAAGGGAATCTTCTCGGCATAGGGTTCGAGGAAGAAATCGAAGGGGTTGAACACCGCCATCTCGGCGACCAGGTCGACCTCGACCTTGAATTCGCGGGTCTTCTCGGGGAACACCAGGCGCGCCAGGTAGTTGCCCTGGGGGTCCTGCTGCCAGTTGATGAAGTGCTTCTCGGGCAGGACCTTGAGCGAATAGGAAAGGATGCGTGTACGGCTGTGGGGCGCCGGGCGCAAACGCACGATCTGGGCGCCGAGTTCGACCAGGCGGTCGTAGCGATAGTGGGTTACATGGTGCAACGCGACATGAATCGACACGACGAGCCTCCTGCGGGCCTGGGCGATGACTTGCGACGCGCAAGACCCATGCCAGCCAATAGGGCCCGTGCAGGGAGCGGTCTACGCCCGCCGGCACCATGAGGGAGCACGGGCCGCCGGCGCATGCGCGACACGGTCAAGGATGGGGCATCGACCGCCCTGCGGCAAGCTGACCCGGCGGCGGAGGCGGTTGCCTTCAGGGGAAACGGCCCGGGACGTCTCGATAAAGCGGGGATACACCGACGACCGGTGCTAGAAGGGTTCGACTAATAAGTAGATCCCGGAAGAAGCGCCCTGCGGCGCTCACCGGGATGCAACCCGTTAGCGTGGCGCTACGGGGCGCGCCGGCTTCTTGCCCTTGCCCTTGAGCGGCGCACCGCCGGCGCGGTCCGCCTGACGCCGCGCCTGGGCGGCCGCCTTGGCCTCCTCGCGCTTGTCCCACGGCTTGCTGCCGTCGCTGCCGCGCGGCGGCAGGCCGGTGTGCTGAGTGAGGATCTTCTGTTCCTTGGCGACCTTGTGGCTGCCGGCCGGCGTGGAGTTCTTGCGCCGGGCGCTCTGGTAGCCGTCGGTCGCCGGCTGGTGCAGGGGAATCAACTGGTGTTTGCCCGGCCCGATCAGATCGGCGCGGCCCATGCGGGTCAGCGCCTCCCGCAGCATCGGCCAGCCCTTCGGGTCGTGGTAGCGCAGGAAGGCCTTGTGCAGGCGGCGCTGCTCCTCGCTCTTGACGATGGTGACCCCCTCGCTCTTGTAGGTCACCTTGCGCAACGGGTTCTTGCCCGAGTGATACATCGCGGTGGCCGACGCCATCGGCGACGGATAGAACGCCTGCACCTGGTCGGCACGGAAGCCGTTGCCCTTGAGCCACAGGGCCAGGTTCATCATGTCTTCGTCGGTGGTGCCCGGATGCGCGGCGATGAAGTACGGGATCAGGTACTGCTCCTTGCCCGCTTCCTTGGAGAACCGCTCGAACATGCGCTTGAACCGGTCATAGGTGCCGATGCCCGGCTTCATCATCTGGTTGAGCGGACCTTCCTCGGTGTGCTCCGGGGCGATCTTCAGGTAGCCACCGACGTGGTGGGTAACCAGTTCCCGGACGTACTCCGGCGACTCGACGGCGAGGTCGTAGCGCAGGCCCGAGGCGATGAGGATCTTCTTCACGCCGGGCAACGCACGGGCGCTGCGGTACAGCTGGATCAGCGAGGAATGGTCGGTGTTCAGGTTCGGGCAGATGCCCGGGAATACGCAGGACGGCTTGCGGCACGCGGATTCGATTTCCGAGCTCTTGCAGGCGATGCGGTACATGTTCGCGGTCGGTCCGCCGAGGTCGGAAATCACCCCGGTGAAGCCCGGCACCTTGTCGCGGATCTCCTCGATCTCGCGAATGATCGACTCCTCGGAACGGTTCTGGATGATCCGGCCTTCGTGCTCGGTGATCGAGCAGAAGGTGCAGCCGCCGAAGCAGCCCCGCATGATGTTCACCGAGAAACGGATCATCTCGTAGGCCGGAATCTTCTCCTTGCCATACGCCGGGTGCGGCACGCGCTGGTAGGGCATGCCGAACACGTAGTCCATTTCCTCGGTGCTCATCGGAATGGGCGGCGGGTTGAACCAGACGTCGACCTCGCCATGCATCTGCACCAGCGCGCGGGCGTTGCCCGGGTTGGTTTCCAGGTGCAGCACGCGGTTGGCGTGGGCGTAGAGCACGGCGTCGCTGCGCACCTTCTCGAAGGACGGCAGGCGGATAACGGTCTTGTCGCGGGTCAGCTTCGGGCTCGGCAGCAACTGCACGACCTTGGCTTCGTTCGGGTCCTCGAGCGGTCCTGAGCCGGCCGCACCTGAGCCGGCCGCACCTTTCTCCTGCTCGATGGCGCAGGCGGCGGTGTCCTGGGTGTTGACGTACGGATTGATGATCTTGTCGATCTTGCCCGGACGGTCGATGCGCGTGGAGTCGATCTCGTACCAGCCGGCGGGCGTATCGCGGCGGACGAAGGCGGTGCCGCGGATGTCGGTGATGTCCTCGATCTTCTGCCCGAACGACAGGCGCTGGGCGATCTCCACCACCGCGCGTTCGGCGTTGCCGTAGAGCAGGATATCGGCGCAGGCGTCGATCAGGATCGAATGACGAACCCGGTCCTGCCAGTAGTCGTAATGCGCGATGCGACGCAGCGAGGCCTCGATGCCGCCGAGCACGATCGGCACATGCTTGTAGGCCTCCTTGCAGCGCTGGCTGTAGACCAGGCTGGCGCGATCCGGGCGCTTGCCGGCCAGGCCGCCCGGCGTGTAGGCGTCGTCGGAGCGGATTTTCTTGTCGGCGGTGTAGCGGTTGATCATCGAATCCATGTTGCCGGCGGCGACGCCGAAGAACAGGTTCGGCTCGCCGAGCTTCATGAAATCGTCTTTCGACTGCCAATCCGGCTGCGCGATGATGCCGACGCGGAAACCCTGCGACTCCAGCAGGCGGCCGATGATGGCCATGCCGAAGGACGGGTGATCGACATAGGCATCGCCGGTGACGATGATGATGTCGCAACTGTCCCAGCCGAGCCGATCCATTTCCTGGCGACTCATCGGCAGGAAGGGCGCGGGGCCGAAACACTCGGCCCAGTACTTGGGATAGTCGAACAACGGCTTGGCGGCTTGCATCGTCAGGGGACCGGCTGAATTTCACGGCCGCGGAATATAGCACAAAAAATGAACAAGTCCGACCGTGCAGCAGGGTCTTTCCCGACCGGGTCTTTCCCGACCGGGCGCCTGCCATTGGACGATGGGCTGTGCTTATATTCAGGCGACAGGGACGCTCCAGACGTCCAATCCACCAGGGAGCGCTTGGATGCGTGCAATGATCTTCCTCGCCGTACTGTTCGCGCTGGGCGCGGTGCAGGCGGCACCGGTACTGATCAATCAGGATGACAGTGGACGAACGCTCAACGGGCAGATCGAACTGCTCGACGATGTCGGCGGCCAGTTGAGCATCGCCGACCTCGCCGACCCGGCCGTGCAGGCGCGCTTCCAGCCCGCCGACGGCAGGGCCAGCGTCGGCCAGAGCCGCAATCCCTGGTGGATCAAGGTCAGCCTGCAGCGCGGCGCCGATGCCCCGGCACTGTGGTGGCTGGAGGTCGGCTCGGTGACGCTGCTCGACCTGCGGCTGTACCTGCCGGGCGAGGGCGGCGGCTGGCACACGCGCCAGTCCGGCGAGCGGGTCAGCTTCGCCGAAGGCCGCGACCATGCTTACCGGCGCATGCTGTTCGCCCTGCCGGCGCTGGGCGAGCAGCCGCTGACCTTCTACCTGCGCAGCTTCGACCCGGCCGGCAATTCCTTCCCCCTGAAAATCTGGCAACTGGGCGACCTGGACCGGTTCGCCGCCCAGGAAAACCTCTACCTCGGGGTGATCTACGGAATTATCCTGGCGCTGCTGCTGTACAACCTGTTCATCTTCCTCAGCCTGCGCGACGCCGCCTATTTCTGGTACGTGACGACCACCGCCGGCGCGCTGCTGATGATCCTCAGCATGAGCGGACACGGCTTCCAGTACCTCTGGCCGGATTCGCCGGTGCCCTTCTGGCTGGACCGCATCAGCATTCCGGCGCTCTGGGGCTTCGGCGCCTGCCGCTTCACCCAGAACCTGCTGCAGACCCGCCAGCACGTGCGCTGGGCGCATCGGCTGCTGGATCTGTCCTGCGCGCTCTACGTGATCGCCGTGATCTTCGACGGCCTCGGCTGGCGCGGCTTCGGCGCCTGGCTGTTCGTCGTGCTGGCGCTGACCAGCATCCCCGGCGCACTCTGGTCAGCGCTGGTGCGCGGCCGCCAGGGCTACTTCCCGGCGTACCTCTACCTGTGCGGCTACGGCGTGATCCTCGCCAGCGTCGGCCTGTTGCTGCTACGCGCCACCGGCGTGGTGCAGCCCTCGGCGTGGAACGCCTACGTGTTCCCCCTGGCGGTGGCGGCCGAATCGATCCTGTTTTCCTTCGCCCTGGCTTACCGCATCCAGATGCTCAAGCAGGACAAAGCGATCGCCCTGGAGCAGGCCGACCGCGAGAAGACCGCGCGCCTGGCGCAAATCCAGGCCAGCGAGGCCGAGTTGCAAAGGGCGGTGAAGCAGCGCACCGCGGAACTGGCGGCGAGCAACCAGCGCCTCTCGCAACGCGAGCAGGAACTGGAGCTGGCGGCCTTCCACGACCCGCTCACCGAACTGCCGAACCGCCGCCATCTGATCGAACGGGTGGACAACGCCATGGCCAACGCCATCCGCCGCGGCGAAAGCTTCGCGCTGATGCTGATCGACCTCGATCACTTCAAGCCGATCAACGACCGCCACGGCCACGACGCCGGCGACATGATGCTGCGCACCACCGCCGCCCGCCTTCGCGAGAGCGTGCGCGGCCTCGACAGCGTGGCGCGGCTGGGCGGCGACGAATTCGCCGTGCTGATCTGCGGACCGGATGCGGAAAGTCACGCGAAGATGATCGCCGACCGCCTGTTGAAGAAGCTCTCGCAGCCGGTGGCCTACGCCAGCTATCACCTGTGGGTGACGGTGAGCATCGGCGTGGCGTTCTATCCGCGCCACGCCACCCACTTCGCCAGCCTTTACCAGGCGGCCGACTCGGCGCTCTACGAAGTCAAACGCGGTGGCCGCTCGGCGGCGGCCGTCAGCGGCGGCGAGGAGTGGCCGGACGGCCCGGCGGACGCCGGAGCCTAGGAACGATAACGGCGCGGCACGCGGGCGGTGACCTTGGTCAGCAGCTCGTAGCCGACCGTGCCGCAGGCCGCCGCGATCTCGTCCACCGGCAATTGCGCGCCCCACAGTTCGACGGCATCGCCGACGCCGGCTTCCGGCAGGTCCGTCAGGTCTATCATCAGCAGGTCCATGCACACGCGTCCGGCCAGCGGCGCGCGCTGGCCGCGGATGATCGCCGGCGTGCCGGCCGGCGCGTTGCGCGGATAGCCATCGGCGTACCCGCAGCTCACCGTGCCGATGCGCGAGGGCCGCGCAGCCACCCAACCGGCGCCGTAGCCGACACTTTCACCGGCGGCCACGTCGCGCACCGCGATCAGTTGCGCATTCAGGCTCATCACCGGCTTGAGCCCCAGCTCGGCGGCGGAAAGCTCGGCGAACGGCGTGGCGCCGTAGAGCATGATCCCAGGGCGAATCCAGTCCATGTGCGCGGCCGGCAGGGTCAGCACGGCCGCCGAGTTGGCCAGGCTGCGCTGGGCGAAATCCAGGTCGAGCAACCCGAGGAACTGCTCCAGCTGCGCCTCGGTGAGCGGATGATTGCGCTCGTCGGAACAGGCGAAGTGGCTCATCAGGTTGAGTTCGGCGACCTGATCGGTCTGGGCCAGGCGCGGATGCCAGGCGCGCAGCGCATCGGCGTCGAAACCCAGGCGGTGCATGCCCGAATCCAGCTTCAGCCAGACGTTGAGCGGTGCCGGCAGGCGACTGGCGAGCAGCGCCTCGGCCTGCTCCACCCCCTGCACCACCACGTCGATGCGCAGCCGTGCGGCAACGGCGTACTCGCCCGCCTCGAAGCAGCCCTCGAGCAACAGGATGCGCGCGCCATCGTGCATCGCGCGAACCTCGGCGCCCTCCTCCAGGCTGGCCACGGCGAAACCGTCGGCCTCGTCGTGCAGCGCGGTGACCACCTCGCGCACGCCGTGTCCGTAGGCATTCGCCTTGACCACCGCGAACACCTGGCGACCGGGCGCGCAGCGCTTGGCGAAGGCGTGGTTGTGGCGAACGGCGGCCAGGTCGATCTGGGCGAACAGCGGACGCATGCTGGATATCCTGAAAGGAAAACGGGAGCGCCATGGTAGCGCCACGGCGCAGGTTTTCATTGATTGGCGGCGAGGACCGCCGCGACGGACGCGAACTTACTCGTCGTCGAACTGGTAGCTGCCCGGCGCGAGGTTCTCGAAGCGCGAGTACTTGCCGAGGAAAGCCAGCCGCGTGGTGCCGATGGGACCGTTACGCTGCTTGCCGATGATGATTTCGGCGACGCCCTTGAACTCGGTTTCCGGGTGATACACCTCGTCCCGATAGACGAACATGATGATGTCGGCGTCCTGCTCGATGGCGCCGGATTCACGCAGGTCGGAGTTGATCGGGCGCTTGTTCGGGCGCTGTTCCAGACCACGGTTGAGCTGCGACAGGGCGACCACCGGGCAGTTGAATTCCTTGGCCAGGGCCTTCAGCGAGCGCGAGATTTCGGAGATCTCGTTGACCCGGCTGTCACCGCTGGAACCGGGGATCTGCATGAGCTGCAGGTAGTCGACCATGATCAGGCCTATCTCGCCGTGCTCGCGCGCCAGGCGCCGGCTGCGCGCGCGCATCTCCGAAGGGCTGATGCCGGCGGTGTCGTCGATGAACAGCTTGCGGTCGTTGAGCAGGTTGACCGCCGAGGTCAGGCGCGGCCAGTCGTCGTCATCCAGGCGGCCGGCACGCACCTTGGTCTGGTCGATGCGGCCGAGGGAAGCGAGCATACGAATCACGATGGATTCGGAAGGCATCTCCAGGGAAAACACCAGGATCGCCTTGTCGCTGCGCATCAGCGCGTTTTCCACCAGGTTCATCGCGAAGGTGGTCTTGCCCATCGACGGACGGCCGGCAACGATGATCAGGTCGGCCGGCTGCAGGCCGCTGGTCTGTGCATCCAGGTCGTTGAAGCCGGTGGACAGGCCGGTGATCGCGTCACCGTTGTTGAACAGCGAATCGATACGATCGATGGCCTTGACCAGGATGTCGTTGATCCCGACCGGCCCGCCGGTCTTCGGCCGCGCCTCGGCGATCTGGAAGATCAGCCGCTCGGCCTCGTCGAGAATCTCCTCGCCCGTACGCCCCTGGGGGGCGTAGGCGCTGTCGGCGATTTCGGCGCTGATGCCGATCAGCTGACGCAGCGTGGCGCGCTCGCGGATGATCTGCGCGTAGGCCTTGATGTTGGCCACCGACGGCGTGTTCTTCGCCAGCTCACCAAGATAGGCCAGGCCGCCGACCTGGCTGAGCTGGCCTTCCTTGTCCAGTTGCTCGGAAAGGGTCACCACGTCGAACGGCGAGTTGCGCTCGGCCAGCTTGAAGATCGCCCGGAAGATCAGCCGGTGGTCATGCCGGTAGAAGTCGCCATCGGAGACCTGATCAAGCACGCGCTCCCACGCATTGTTGTCCAGCATCAGACCGCCAAGCACGGCCTGTTCGGCCTCGATGGAATGGGGCGGCACCTTGAGCGCGGCGGTTTCCAGGTCGTATTGCTGCGGGATGCTGATGTCGTTCATAGGAGTCGGCGGCGATTCGAGACGAGCGATGGATTTAGCGGCGCGATCGATGATCACGCAAAAATTTCGGACAGGATACGGCGTTAACGCCGCCTGAAAAACAACGGGCACGGCATCGCTTGCGCAATGTCGTGCCCGATTGTAAGCAGACCCGCTGAATGCGGGGCCTGCGGTCGCCCGACTTAGGCGGCCACCACAATCAGTTTGACGGTGGCTTCGACATCGCTGTGCAGGTGCACGGCTACGTCGTATTCACCGACCTGACGGATGGTGCCGTTCGGCAGACGGACTTCGCTCTTCGCCACTTCGACGCCGGAGGCGGTCAGTGCGTCGGCGATGTCGTGGGTACCGATGGAACCGAACAGTTTGCCCTCATCGCCCGCGGTCGCGGTGATGGTGACTTCCAGCTCGGCCAGCTGAGCAGCACGCGTTTCGGCGGAAGCCTTACGGTCGGCAGCAGCTTTTTCCAGCTCGGCGCGGCGCTCTTCGAACGCAGCGACGTTGGCGGCGGTGGCAGCAGTGGCCTTGCCTTGCGGCAGCAGGTAGTTGCGACCGTAACCGGCCTTGACGTTCACCTTGTCGCCCAGGTTGCCCAGGTTGGCGATTTTTTCCAGCAGGATGATTTCCATTTGGGTCTTACCTCTTGAACTTTTAACCTTCACCGTCCACGGAATCCGGACCGCTCTTGCGCCCCGTGCGTCCGCGAAAATCAAACAAGCTGTCGACGATGGCCAAGACCACCAGCAACGGATAGATCAGCTGCATGAACACCAGCAGCGTTATGTACAGGCCAACCAGCCAGAACCGGCTCAACGTGCCACCGGCGACCAGGCCGTGCATCAGGCCGATGCCGGCGAACGCCAGCGGCACGCTGCACAACGGCGTCAGCATGGCCATCTGCGCCCCCAGATTGGGGCCCAGCAGCATGCCGGCGATCAGCATCAGCGTGACCGGCACCGGCAGCCTCAGCGCGCGAAACTCGCTACCGAAACCGCCCGGGTTGTACAGCGCCGCCTGCCAGTAGCGCCCGAGCATCAGGCTGAGCAGGCTGAGGGTCTGCAACAACGCAGCCATCAGTCCGGTCAGCACTGGCGCCAACAGGCTCTCCAGGCGTACTCGCTCGTCTGCCGACATCTGCTGGTAGACGCCATCGAGCACCTGCGGCATGAGCTTCTGCAGCTCACCCGCCATGGCCGCGATCGGCTCGCCGAAAACCGCACCCAGAACCAGGCCGTAAACCAGGCCCAGCGGCACGCTGGCCAGCAACACACGCGTCCACGAAACAGCACCACGCAGCACCAGTGCCAGCCCCAGCGAACCGAGCATCACCATCAGGGTGCGCGGCTCGCCGAAGTACCACCAGACCAGCGCCGGCAACAGTGCCCAGGCGACGATGCCCAGGGCATCGCTCAACCCGCGCCGCAGCAGTACCAGACTGCCCGCGGCCGCACTCAGCCAGAACAACAGCGGCAACGCCGCGGCCCCGACCACCACCAGGGTGGCCTGCATGCGGCCGCGCATGACGAAATCAGCGAATGCGCGCATGCCTACTCATCTATCCCTTGCTTGCGTCGACTGCCCGTCTCAACGGCCGTGGCTGTCGGTGTAGGGCAGCAGGGCCAGGTAGCGAGCGCGTTTGATAGCGGTTGCCAGCTGACGCTGATACTTGGCCTTGGTGCCGGTGATACGGCTAGGAACGATCTTGCCGGTTTCAGAAACGTAGGCTTTCAGGGTGTTGAGATCCTTGAAATCGATCTCTTTAACGCCTTCAGCGGTGAAACGGCAGAATTTACGACGACGGAAGAAACGTGCCATGAAAGTGGCTCCTCAATAGATCCGGTGATTACTCGTCAGCGTTGTCGCTGTCGTCGCCATCGGCGCCGTCAGGGCTTTCAACGCGATCGCGGCGCTCACGGCGCTCGCTGCGGTTCTCTTCGGCCTTGAGCATCTCGGACTGGCCGGTAACGGCTTCGTCGCGACGGATGACCAGGTTACGGATCACGGCATCGTTGTAACGGAAGTTGTCTTCCAGTTCGGACAGGACTTTGCCGCTGCACTCTACGTTGAGCATGATGTAGTGCGCTTTGTGCACGTTGTTGATGGCATAAGCCAGCTGACGACGGCCCCAATCTTCCAGACGATGGATCTTGCCGCCGTCTTCTTCGATGAGCTTGGTATAGCGCTCGACCATGCCGCCGACCTGCTCGCTCTGATCCGGGTGGACCAGGAAGATGATTTCGTAATGACGCATGAATGCTCCTTACGGGTTGTAGCCTGCCGGGAGAACCGGTCAGGCAAGGAGTGAAATTTCTCGTTTTGGCCTTGCCCGGAAGGAGGCGCGCGAACGCCTGCCCACTCGGCAAGGGGCGCCATTCTAGTGAAGGGTGATGGGCCGCGCAAGGCGAACTGGCGAATATTTAACCAGCCCGCCCTGCCCGGTCGACTAGCCCGCCAGCGCGGCCAGCAGCTCGCGCACCTGCTGCAGGTCGTAGGGCTTGAGCAGTACCTGCGCCGCCGGCACGCCTTCCTTGCGCGCATCCACCGGATAGCCGGAAGCGATCACCAGCTTGAGCTGCGGATGGCTCGGGGCAACCGCGCGCAGCAGCTCCAGCCCGGACATTCCGCCCAGCCCGATGTCGGTGAGCAACACGTCGAAATGCGCGCCCTGCAGAACCTGCAGCGCCTCTTCGGCGGACTCGCAGGCGTGCACGCGATGGCCCAGTTCCTCGATCACTTCGCCGGTGAGCATGCGCAGGGTGAAATCGTCCTCGACGAAAAGGATGCTCAGGCCGGACACCGGGGCCGCCTCGGCTTGCGGCGCCTCCTCAGCGGGCGCGGCAGGCTGCACCGTCGTCGACTCGTCGTTCAGGCTCGCGTCATCGGCCTCGCCTTCCTCAAGGAAACGCGGCAAATAGATGACCACGGCGGTGCCGCCGTCCTCTTCGCTGGCCAGGGTGATGTGCCCGCCGCTCTGCTTGACGAAACCGTAGGCCATGCTCAGGCCGAGCCCGCTGCCACCGCGCCCGCCCTTGGTGGTGAAGAACGGCTCGAAGGCGCGCTCCAGCACCTCGGGGCTCATGCCGCAGCCTTCGTCGACCACGCTGAGCTGCACGTAGTCGCCAACGAGCACGTCGCCATGGCTGTCCGCATACTGCTGATCGAGCGTGACGTTGCGCACCTGCAGCCGCAGGACGCCGCCATTGCCCTGCATCGCGTCGCGCGCGTTGATCACCAGATTGAGCAGCACCGCCTCGAGATTCCCGACGTCGGCGAACGTCGACCAGAGTCCGTCGTCGATCTCTAGCTGGATGGACGTGCCCTCGCCCAGCGAGCGCTGCAGTAGCTCGTTCATGCGCTGCAACAGGTCGCCCATGTCCAGCGTCCTGGGCATCAGGGGTTGGCGACGGGCGAACGCCAACAGCTGCGAGGCCAGGCGCGCGCCCTTCTCCACGCCGGCGACCGCCGATTCGAGGCGGCGCAGGCTGGTGGCGTCGTCCCCAAGCGAGCGGCGCAGCAGTTGCAGGTTGCCTCCAATGACCTGCAGCACGTTATTGAAGTCATGGGCGATGCCACCGGTGAGCTGGCCTATGGCCTCCAGCTTGCGCACCTGCAGCAGTTCCTCTTCGGTCTGCCGGCGCTCGGCTTCGCTCTTCTCCAGCTCGGCGGTACGCGCCGCCACCAGCTCCTCGAGGTGCTGGCGATAGCCGGCCAGCTCGTCCTCGCTACGCTTCTGTTCGCTGACGTCGCTGCCCTGGACGAAAATCCCCGACACCGTGCCGTCCGACTCGGTGATCGGCTGCAGGATGAAGTCGACGTACAACTCGTCCAGCACACCGGGCTGGCGCTGCAGCTGCACGCGGCTCTTCTTGCCAACGTACGCCTGACCGCTCTGGTAGACGTGATCGAACAGCTCGAAGAACCCCTGCTCATGCAGCTCGGGAAGCGCCTCGCGCAGCGGTCGCCCCAGCAGTGTGCGCTCGCCGACCAGGCGCTCGTAGGCCGGATTGGTCAGCTCGAAGACGTGTTGCTCGCCGCGCAGAAAGCAGATGAATCCCGGCGCCTGCTCGAACAGCTGGCGCAACTGGTAACCCTCGGCCTGCATCGCCCGCGCGCGCGACAGCACGCCTTCTTCGCGCTGCGCCTGCGGCTGGGCACCGGCGGACTCGCGCAACGCTAGCTTCATCGCCTGCAGGTCGGTGACGTCGACGGTGTGCTGCAGAATCATCTGCACATCGCCGGCGGCGTCGAGGATCGGCGTGTGGGTCGCGCTCCAGAACCGGTCCTCGAAAACCACGCCCTTGGTGCCCTCGCGCGCGATGGCGTAGCGGATCAGCGGCAGGGTATCGAGCGCCTTGCGGCTTAGGACGCGCTGGAACGAAGCCATCAGGTCGGCGATGGCCGTACTTTCAGGCTGCAGCGGATCGGGCGGAAACGCCTCATCGATGCGCTGACCAAGCAGTTCGGCGCGGCTGCGGCCGGTAGCCCGCAGGTAGGCATGGCTGGCGTCGAGGATGATCAGCTCGGGGCTCAACAACAGATAGGCATTGGGCGAAAGCCTGAACAAGCTCTCGAAATCAGGACACTGCATTACTGACCTCCGATAGGCCTCTGGGCCTTCCTCACCCACGCTTCGAATGTCGTTCGCAGGTAAGGGTTCGGCGCCTCGGGAGGCTGCCCGTCGAGCGTGGCGCGACGGGACAGAACGTTGTTGGGGCTTAGCCCGGTAGCTTGCTGCGGCGCTGGCGCACGGCCTCGAACAGGCAGACGCCGGTTGCCACGGATACGTTGAGGCTGCTGACACTGCCGGACATCGGCAGACGCGCCAGGTAGTCGCAGTGCTCGCGAGTCAGGCGACGCATGCCCTTGCCTTCGGCCCCCATGATCAGCACCGTCGGCCCACTCATGTCGAGCGCATAGATGTCCTGATCCGCCTCGCCGGCAGTACCGACGATCCACAGGCCGCGCTGCTGCAACTTCTCCAGCGTGCGCGCGAGGTTGGTCACCGCCACCAGCGGGATCACCTCGGCGGCGCCGCAGGCCACCTTGCGCACCGTGGCGTTGAGCGTCGCGGACTTGTCCTTGGGCACGATCACCGCCAGCACCCCGGCGGCATCCGCGGTACGCAGGCAGGCACCCAGGTTGTGCGGATCGGTGACGCCGTCCAGTACCAGCAACAGCGGCGGGCCTTCGGCGCGCTCGAGCAATTCCTCGAGCATGTTCTCGCCCCAGACCTGGCTGGGGCTGACCTCGGCGACGACGCCCTGGTGCACGCCCTCGGCCCACTCGTCCAGTTCGCGACGGTCACGGGTCCCGGTGCTTACGCGCGCCTGCCTGGCCAGCTCGACCAGTGTCTGCACGCGCGGGTCCTGGCGCCCCTCGGCCAGCCAGAGCTGCTTGACCCGCTTGGGATGGTGGCGCAGCAGAGCCTCTACGGCGTGCACGCCGTAGACTTTTTCCAGCTCGCTCATGACTTGGCCTTACGCTTGCGCGGCGCGTCTCCCGCGGCCGCCTTGGGCGGCCCCTTGCGATGACGCGTGGACTTGCCCGCCGCCTGGCCGCCGGACGCGGCCGGCTTGCCCGACTTGCCACTCTTGGCCTCGGAGAGCAGCGCCTGCTTGAGGGCCCGGCTCTTGTTCACGTCGGTGTTGCCGATGGCGTCATCGCCCCCGGCCGCGTCGGCGCCCTTCGAGCTGCGTCGCGGCGCGGACGTACCGGAAGCCGAAGACGACTTCGTCGCATCGCCCGACTTGCCTCGTCCACCGCCAGTGGAAGGCTTCTCGCCCGTGCGGTTCTTGCGTCCGATCGGCTTTTCCAGCTGCTTCTCGGCCAGCTCGAAATCGATCTTGCGCTCGTCCAGGTCGACGCGCATCACCCGCACCTCGACGCTGTCGCCGAGGCGGAAGCTGCGCCCGGTCTTCTCACCGGCCAGCCGATGGTGTACGGCATCGAAGTGGTAGTAATCGCCGGGCAGCGCGGTCACATGTACCAGGCCTTCGACGTAGATGTCCTTCAGCTCGACGAAGATGCCGAAACCGGTCACCGCGGTGATGACCCCGGCGAAGCTCTCGCCGACGCGATCCTTCATGAACTCGCACTTGAGCCAGTTCACCACGTCGCGGGTCGCCTCGTCGGCGCGCCGCTCGGTCAGCGAGCACTGCTCACCAAGTTGCTCCAGCGCCTGCTCGTCGTAGGGATAGATGCGTGCCTTCGGCATCACGGCCGCGCCGACGCGCTTGACGTGCGGCGTATCGCGCTTGGAGCGGATCACGCTGCGAATCGCGCGGTGGGTGAGCAGGTCCGGATAGCGACGGATCGGCGAGGTGAAGTGCGTGTAGGCCTCGTAATTCAGGCCGAAGTGGCCGTGGTTGTCGGCGCTGTACACCGCCTGGCTCAACGAGCGCAGCATCACGGTCTGGATCAGGTGGAAGTCCGGGCGGTCCTGGATCGTCTGCAGCAGCGCCTGGTAATCCTTCGGCGACGGGCCTTCCTTGCCGCGATGCAGGGTCAGCCCCAGCTCGCCGAGGAATGCACGAAGCTTCTCCAGGCGCTCCGGCGGCGGGCCGTCGTGCACGCGGTAGAGGGCCGGGATCTCGTGCTTCTTGAGGAACTCGGCGGTGGCGACGTTGGCCGCCAGCATGCATTCCTCGATCAGCTTGTGTGCATCGTTACGCTGGGTCGGACGGATTTCGGCAATCTTCCGCCCGGAGCCGAAGATGATACGCGTCTCCTGAGTTTCGAAATCGATAGCGCCGCGACTGTGACGGGCCTCGAGAAGAACCTGGTAGAGCGAATACAGCTGCTTGAGGTGCGGCAGCACTTCGCTGTACTCGCTGCGCAGGGCCTTGCCCTCGCTGCTCTTGGGCTGCTCGAGCATGGCGCTGACCTTGTTGTAGGTCAGCCGTGCATGGGAGTGGATAACCGCCTCGCAGAACTGGTAGTCGGTCAGCTTGCCGGTCTTGGAGATGGTCATCTCGCACACCAGCGCCAGGCGGTCGACATGCGGGTTCAGCGAGCAGAGGCCATTGGAAAGCACCTCCGGAAGCATCGGCACCACGCGCTCGGGGAAGTACACCGAGTTGCCGCGATTGGTCGCTTCCTCATCCAGCGCCGAGCCGACCTTGACGTAGTGCGACACGTCGGCGATCGCCACGTAGAGCTTCCAGCCACCGGAGAACAGCCGCCAGTTGCTGCCGTTCTTCTCGCAGAAAACGGCGTCGTCGAAATCGCGGGCGTCCTCGCCATCGATGGTGACGAAAGGCAGGTGGCGCAGGTCGACGCGCTTCTCCTTGTCCTTCTCCTCCACTTCCGGCTTCAGCCGCGCGGCTTCCTTCTCAACGGCAGCCGGCCACACATGGGGAATGTCGTAGCTGCGCAGGGCCACGTCGATCTCCATGCCCGGCGCCATGTAGTTGCCGACCACTTCGACGATATCGCCCTGCGGCTGGAAGCGCGGCGTCGGCCAGTGGGTGATTTCCACCTCGACGAACTGGCCGATCTTCGCGCCGGAGGTGCGCCCGGGACTGATCAGCACTTCCTGCTGGATCTTCGGGTTATCCGGAATCACGAAACCGATGCCGCTCTCTTCGTAATAGCGCCCGACGATTCGCTCGTGGCCGCGAGAGATCACCTCGACGATCGCACCTTCGCGGCGACCGCGCCGATCCAGCCCGGCGACCCGCGCCAGGGCGCGATCGCCGTCGAATACCAGACGCATCTGTGCCGGGCTGAGGAACAGGTCGTCGCTGCCATCGTCGGGAACCAAGAAGCCGAAACCGTCGCGGTGCCCGCTGACGCGGCCGCAGATCAGGTCGAGCTTGTCCACCGGGGCATAGGTCCCCCGGCGCGTATAGATAAGCTGCCCATCGCGCTCCATTGCGCGCAACCGGCGACGCAGGGCTTCCAGTTGATCTTCGGTGGTCAGCCCGAACTCCTCGACCAACTGCTCGCGGCTGGCGGGAGCGCCACGCTCGTCGAGGCGCTTGAGGATCAGCTCGCGGCTGGGGATGGGGTTTTCGTATTTTTCCGCCTCGCGGGCGGCCTCGGGATCGAGGGATTGCCAGTCGGCCATCAGGGAAAGGTCACCTTGTCTGTTGATTCTGTTGTCTCGCTCATATGCCTATTGAAGCGCGAATTCCACCCGGCGCGCAGCTTTGGGCGGACAATTATTTTTTTCGCCGTCAGGGGTTTACAAGGGAAAACATCGTCCGTATATTTCGCGCCCACAGCGTTGCACAGACGTTGTAACACGGAAGTCGATGAGTAATCATCGCATCCAGTGCCCAGGTGGCGGAATTGGTAGACGCACTAGGTTCAGGTCCTAGCGGTGGCAACACCGTGGAAGTTCGAGTCTTCTCCTGGGCACCACTCTTCAGATAAACCGAGCCGCGAGGCTCGGTTTGTCGTTTAAGCGGAAGGCAATATCCGGTCGGTTCGCCGACGAAAGTTGCCAAAAGCCGGCGAGCGATCGTCGCAATAATGTGCCCAGGTGGCGGAATTGGTAGACGCACTAGGTTCAGGTCCTAGCGATGGCAACATCGTGGAAGTTCGAGTCTTCTCCTGGGCACCACTCTTCAGACGAACCGAGCCGAATGGCTCGGTTTTTCGTTTCTGCGATAAAAATCCGACAGGCGCCGACATGAAAAAAGCCGGGCGCGTGGCCCGGCTTCTTCCAGCCCGCTGAACGCTACGCCTTGAATTGCCCGAGGCTCGCCTTGAGCTGCGCCGCCAGACCGTCGAGCACCCGGCCGCTTTGTGCGGTCTCCGCCACCGCATCGGCGGACAACCGGGCCTCGGCGTGGATCACGTCGACCCTGCCGCGAACGGTGTTCGCCCCCTCGGCCTGATGCTTCGCGGCCTGGGCCGCCGCCTCCACGGCGCCGTGCACGCTGGCCACCGCGCGCTGGACTTCCTCCTGCAACCGTTCGCTGTCGCGCAGGGCCTGCAAGCCTTCGCTGGCGCGCTCCTGGGCCTGGGAGATCGCCGCGACCGCTTCCTTTGCACCTTTCTGCAACGCACCGATGTGCGCCTGGATATCGCCTGTCGACTGCTGGGTCTTGCTCGCCAGCGCGCGCACCTCGTCGGCGACCACCGCGAAACCACGTCCGCTCTCGCCGGCGCGGGCCGCCTCGATGGCCGCGTTCAGCGCCAGGAGGTTGGTCTGCTCGGCGATCCCGTGAATCACCGACAGCACCACTTCGATCTGCTCGCTCTGCAGCGCCAGCCGCTGGATCACTTCGGAGCCGTTCTGCACGCGCTCTTCCAGCGCGCCGATGAGCCCGCCGACGCGCTTGGCGATCGCCTCATTGTCCTCCGTCGCGCGCCGGATATCGCCGACCCGCTGCAAGGCCTCCTGCATGGTGCGGCTCTCCGCTTGGGCTTCGGCGGTCATGCTGGCGAGCGCCTCGAGGCTGCCGGCCACCTCGTTCATCTGCCGCCCCGCCGCGGCTTCCGCCGCATGGCTGCGCGAGGCCAGCGCCTGGATTTCCGTACCGGTCTGCACGGCCACGTCGCCGGCCTTGCGAATGATCGGCTGCAGTTTGTCGATGAACCGGTTGACCGCATCGGCCATCTCGCCGAGCTCGTCGCGACTATCCAGCTTCACCCGGCGAGTGAGGTCGCCCTCGCCTGCCGCCAGGTCGTTGAGCGCCGCCACCAGCAGCCGCAACCGGTTGACCACGCGACGACCCAGGACCACGGCAAGCACCAGCAATACACCGAGGCCAACCAGCACCAGCGCGAGGCCGATGCGCCATCGCAGCTCGCCGGCCGCCTCGTCGACGGTCTTGCGCGTACCGGCATTCATGCTGTCCGCCGCCGCGCGGGCCGATTGCAGGCGAGCCGTCAGCGCCGCCGTGCTGTCGGTGGCGGCACCGGCCAGGCTTTCGCCCACCAGCTGGCCGCCGCTGGCGATCAGTGCGGTGAAGCGCTGATCGAGCGCCTGCAGCTGGGCTTCGATGGACGCCGTGGAGACGCCGAGGCGGACCTTGCCGATCTCCACGCCGTTGGGATTGATCGATGCCTCGACCAGGTGCACCGAAGGGTCGTTGGCGGCGGCGCCCAGAACCTTGTCCAACGCGCGCTCGCCGGTGCCGCGCTCCAGCAGCGCCATGATCAAGGGGTTCTGCCGGTTCAGGTAACGCGTCAAGTGCTCGCCCTTGGCGTCGTCGTAGACGACGAACAGCACGTTCGGGTTGCGCTGCGCGCGGCGGGCGAACTCGGACAGCGCCGGCCCGTCGTTGTCCCACATCGCCTTGGGGGCGACGGCGGCAAGCAACTGGGCGAGATCGTTGGCGGAATCCTTGAGGTTCGCCTCCAGGCTGCCGCGCAGCTGGGCCTGCTCCTGCTTGAGCCGCTCGCTGAGCGACGCCGACAGGCGCTGACGGGTCTGCTCGGACAACCCGCTGAGCCCGGAAGAAACCTCCTGCCCCGCCTGCTCCAGTTCGGCGGACAACTTCTGCGTGTCCTCGCCCAAGCGTGAAGCGAGTTTTTCCGTCAGGGTACTCACCGTGCCCCGCGTCAGGGCAACGGCCACCAGCACCTGCACCAGCAGCGCAATGCCCAAGGCGATGAACGCGGGCCGCAATAGGCGGCTTCGCAGCAGAGACAGGATGGCTGACACGACGACACTCCTTAACGACCGTTACCCGTTAACGGCGACTACCAGGATTTGTTTAACCCTTCAGCAATCGGCATGCCGCGAAATGCGACATTTCCTTCACCAATGAAAAGGGCCGCTCTACGGCGGCCCTTCGGACGTTCAACGGACTCAGGAGTACGGGTGACGAAGAACGATGGTTTCGTTGCGATCCGGACCGGTGGAGATGATGTCGATCGGTGCGCCGACCAGCTCCTCAATGCGCTTGATGTAAGCGCGCGCATTGGCCGGAAGCTCGTCGAGGCTCTTCGCGCCCACGGTGGATTCGCTCCAGCCAGGCATGTCCTCGTACACCGGCTGCAGGCCGATATAGCTGTCCGCGTCGGTCGGAGCATCGACCAGCACGTCGCCGTTCTCGTCCTTGTAGCCCACGCAAATGCGGATGGTTTCCAGACCGTCGAGCACGTCGAGCTTGGTCAGGCAGAGGCCGGAAATGCTGTTGATCTCGATGGCGCGACGCAGGATCACCGCATCGAACCAACCGCAGCGACGCGCACGACCGGTGGTGGAACCGAACTCATGGCCACGCTTGGCGAGGAACGCGCCGGTTTCGTCGAACAGTTCGGTGGGGAACGGCCCGGAGCCGACACGGGTGGTGTAGGCCTTGGTGATGCCGAGGATGTAGTCCAGATACAGCGGACCGAAACCCGAACCGGTGGCGGTGCCGCCGGCAGTGGTGCTGGAGCTGGTGACGAACGGATAGGTGCCGTGGTCGATGTCGAGCAGCGAACCCTGCGCACCCTCGAACATGATGTGCGCGTTCTCGCGACGCAGCTCGTGCAGGCGCGCGGCGACGTCGGTGATCATCGGCTTGAGCACGTCGGCATAGCCAAGCGCCTCGTCCAGGGTCTTCTGGAAATCGACCGCCGGCTCCTTGTAGTAGTGCTGCAGGACGAAGTTGTGGAAGTCCAGCAGTTCGCCGAGCTTGGCGGCGAAACGTTCGCGATGGAACAGATCGCCGATGCGCAGGCCGCGACGCGCGACCTTGTCTTCATAGGCCGGACCGATGCCGCGCCCGGTGGTGCCGATCTTGGCATCGCCACGGGCCTTCTCGCGGGCCTGATCCAGAGCCACGTGGTAGGGCAGGATCAGCGTGCAGGAGGGACTGATGCGCAGGCGCTCGCGCACCGGCACGCCCTTCTCTTCGAGCTTGATGATCTCGCGCATCAGCGCATCGGGCGCGACGACCACGCCATTGCCGATCAGGCACTGCACGTTCTCACGCAGGATGCCCGAGGGAATCAGGTGCAGAACGGTTTTCTCACCGTCGATCACCAGGGTATGGCCGGCATTGTGGCCGCCCTGGTAGCGCACTACGGCGGCCGCCTCGTCGGTCAGCAGATCGACGATCTTGCCTTTGCCCTCATCACCCCACTGGGTGCCTAGGACGACGACATTCTTACCCATAACAGTTGTCCTCTTTGCGGAAGCTCGGTGCCGGCACGGCCGGCGGGAAAACTCAGGAATTCAGTGCCACGACCTGCCAGCGACCGTCGCGCAGCAGCAGTTGGCGATCACAGCTCGCCTCCCGCGCCGCGGCATCGGCCTGTCCTGGCAACGCCTGGACGACGCGCTGGCCCTCCTGGCGCAGGCGCTGGATGGCCTGCCACAAGGGCAGGTCATGGCTGTCCGGCGCCCAGATACCGGACAGCGGCTCGCCCAGCCGCATGTCACCGAGGGTGACCAGGCTCTTCAGGTCGGTGGAGAAGCCGGTGGCCGGACGCGCGCGCCCGAAATCGGCACCGATGTCGTCGTAGCGGCCACCCTGGGCGATCGAATGACCGAGCCCGGGGACGAAGGCGGCGAACACCACACCGGTGTGATAGTGGTAACCGCGCAGCTCGCCCAGATCGAAATACAGGGGCAGCTCCGGATAGCGTAGGCTCAAGCTGTCGGCGATGGCGATCAGCTCGTCCAGCGCCAGGTGGACGTCATCCGGCGCCTCGACTAGACAGGCCTGGGCCAGGTCCAGCACCTCACGACCGCCGCACAGATCGACCAGGGAACGCAGCATGCCGGCCAGCGTGGGCGACAGCGTTGCGGTGAGTTCGGCGACCTCGTCGACCGCCTTGCGCTGCAGCGCGTCGAACAGGCGCTGCTCGGCTTCGCCGGACAGGCCGGCGGCACTGGCCAGCCCGCGATAGATGCCGACGTGGCCGAGGTCCATGTGTACGTCGGGCACCTCGGCCAGCGCCAGAGTGTCGAGCATCAGGCTGATGACCTCCACGTCGCTCGCCGGACTGGCGTCACCGTAAAGCTCGGCGCCGAGCTGGATCGGGCTGCGCGAGGTCGTCAGCGCACGCGGCTTGGCATGCAGCACGCTGCCGGCGTAGCAGAGGCGGCTCGGCCCTTCGCGGCGCAGGCTGTGCGCATCCATCCGCGCGACCTGCGGCGTGATGTCGGCGCGAAAGCCCATCAGCCGACCGGAGAGCGGATCGGTGACCTTGAAGGTACGCAGATCGAGGTCCTGAGCGGCACCCGTGAGCAGCGAGTCGAGATATTCGATGTGCGGCGTCACCACGAATTCGTAGCCCCAGCACTGGAACAGGTCCAGTACCCGGCGGCGCGCCGTTTCGATGAGCGCCGCTTCCGGCGGCAGTACTTCTTCGATGCCATCTGGCAGCAGCCAGCGGTCTACCGTTGCCATTTCGCCTTTCCCCTTGTTCAACCGGGCGGCAGCCTACAGTGGAGCGAATAAATGGGCGCTCGCCAGCAAAGGCTGGCCGACCCGACGGGATGCGCGATGCGGAAAAGACAGGCATTTACCGCGGCGCATCGGCCTGGCGCGGGACAGAAAAAGACGCTCCGGTTCATCGCATGATGGACGATTCGGATCGTCGCTCGACTGACATGTGTCCGCTGCAGACGCAAAAAAGCCGGGAATTTCCCGGCTGACTCATGATAACACGTTTTCCCCGAGGGTCATCCGGCGGGCGACTGACGCCCGCCGGAAGGGCTCATGGCTTGGACTTTTCCAGGTAGCGGAAGAAGTCGCTGCTCGGATCGAGAACCAGCACGTCACTCTTGTTGGCGAAGCTCTCGCGGTAGGCACGCAGGCTGCGGTAGAAGCCGTAGAATTCCTGATCCTGGCCATAGGCTTGCGAGTAGATCGCCGAGGCCTTGGCGTCGCCATCACCGCGAGTTTCCTCGGCCTCGCGATAGGCTTCGGCCAACAGTACACGCCGCTGACGGTCGGCGTCGGCACGGATGCCTTCGGCCAGCTCGCGGCCCTTGGCGCGGTGCTCACGAGCCTCTCGCTCACGCTCGGTACTCATGCGTTCGAACACGCTGCGGTTGACTTCGCGCGGCAGGTCGATGGCCTTGACGCGTACGTCGAGCACCTCGATACCCAGCTCCTTACGCGCCATGCGATCCAGAGAAGCGGTGATATCCGCCATCAGCGCATCGCGCTCTCCGGACACTACTTCGTGCAGGGTGCGCTTGCCAAACTGGTCACGCAGGCCGGACTCAAGCCGGCGCGACAGACGCTCGTCGGCGATCTGCTTCAATCCGGAAGTTGCGGTGTAGAAGCGCTCGGCATCGGCCACACGCCACTTGGCGTAGGCGTCGACCATCACCGCTTTCTTTTCTAGGGTGAGGAAGCGCGAGGTGGACGAGTCCAGGGTCAGCAGGCGTGCATCGAACTTGCGGACCTTGTTCACTAGCGGAATCTTCACGTGCAGGCCGGGTTGCACGTCGGCCTCGACCACACGGCCGAACTGCAGCAGCACCGCCCTTTCCGTCTGCGAAACGATGTACAGGCTGTTCCAGGCGACGACCACCACGATCACGCCGAAAATCAGGGCGATCAGCGATTTATTGTTCATCAACGAGTCTCCCTCGAACGCAGGTCACGCTGCCCCAGATCGATGCTGGCAGGTACATCGGCCTGATCGGCATTGGAAGCCGAAGTGCCTGCGGCGGCGGAACCGCTGCGCTGCTTCTCCATCATCTTGTCCAGCGGCAGGTAGAGCAGGTTGTTCTGCCCTTTCTGACCGGTCACCAGCACCTTGCTGGTGTTGCTGAAGACTTCCTGCATGGTGTCCAGGTACAGACGCTCACGGGTGACCTCGGGCGCCTTGCGGTACTCGGCGACCAGCTTGGTGAAGCGCTGTGCCTCACCCTGGGCGCGCGCCACCACTTCGTCGCGATAACCGTTGGCTTCCTCGAGCAGGCGCTGGGCCTGACCGCGCGCTTCCGGAATCACACCGTTGGCATAGGCCTCGGCCTGGTTCTTCTCGCGCTGCTCGTCTTCGCGGGCGCGGATCACGTCATCGAAGGCTTCCTGAACTTCGCGCGGCGCAGCAGCGCTCTGCACGTTCACCTGAGTGACGGTGATGCCGACCTTGTAGGTGTCGAGGAAGCGCTGCAGCCGCTCGCGAATCTCGCTGGCCATCAACTCACGACCCTCAGTGAGCACCTGGTCCATCGCGGTGGAACCGACGACATGGCGCAGGGCGCTGTCAGTGGCGTGCTGCAGGCTGATTTCAGGCTGATCGACGTTGAGTACGAAGTCCTGCAGGTTGGTGATCTTGTACTGCACGGTCAGCGGCACCTCGACGATGTTCTCGTCCTCGGTGAGCATCTGCCCCTGCTTGGAGTACGCCCGCTCGCGGGTCACGTTTTCCTGGAACTTGCGATCGAACGGTGGGAAATAGATGTTCAGGCCCGGCCCGACCGTTTCGTAGTACTTGCCGAAGCGCAGCACCACGGCCTGCTCCTGCTCGTCAACGACGTAGATCGCGCTGTACAGCCAGATCGCCGCGAGAACGGCAACGAAAACGGCAATCATGCCGAAGCCCATGCCCTTGCCGGAGTCACCGCCGGAAGAGTCGCCTCCCCCGCCACTGCGTTTCTTGCCGCCGAACATGCCATTCAGGCTGTCCTGCAGTTTGCGGAAGGCTTCGTCGAGATCCGGCGGACCTTTGCGGTCGCCGCCCCGGCGCTTGTTGCCCCAGGGGTCTTGATTGTTCGAATTGCCACCCGGCTCATTCCAAGCCATAGCGCTCTCCATCTGATAAAGCAAAGACGCACCGTTGTGCGCCCGCCATGCTAACCAATGCCTGCGAAGAACGGCAAAGCCACCCCTCCAGGGTTTATTGCAAAGTGTGTTGCTCGATGAATTCCACAGGCTGCATGCCGGCGCGACTCACCAGACGGTTCAGTTCGGCACGCGGCAGACGCACGGCCAGAAGGCTTCCGCCCTGCTCGTCGTGCCCCTCGCTCTGAACCGCACCCAACTCGAAGAACTGGGCGCGCAAACGCGCCAACTTCTGCGGCAGACACAGGATGCCGACGAACAGGTCGTCACCCAACAATTCCGCGATAGCTTGCTTGACCAACTCGAGACCGAGACCATCGCGCGCTGAAACCCAGACGCGCTGGGGCTTCCCTTCGGCATTGCGCTGAATCTGAGGTTCAATCCCCTCGAGCAGGTCGAGCTTGTTGTAAACCTCCAGCATCGGCAACTCGCGCGCGCCGATCTCATCGAGAACGGCGACCACCTGTTCGATCTGCGCATCGCGCTCGGGCTCGTGGGCGTCGATGACGTGCAGCAGGAGGTCGGAGTTGCTCGACTCCTCCAGCGTCGCCCGGAACGCTTCCACCAGCTTGTGCGGCAAATGGCGAATGAAGCCCACCGTATCGGCCAGCACCACCGGCCCCAGGTCATCCAGCTCGAGCCGGCGCAGCGTGGGGTCGAGCGTGGCGAACAGCTGGTCGGCGGCATAGACCTCGGAGGTGGTCAGTACGTTGAACAGCGTGGACTTGCCGGCGTTGGTGTAGCCAACTAGGGAAACGGTAGGGATATTCGCCCGCGTACGTCCGCGGCGAGCCTGCTCGCGCTGGCTGCGCACCTTGTCCAGGCGCTGCCTGATCTGACGGATGCGCACGCGTAGGAGGCGACGGTCGGTCTCGAGCTGGGTTTCACCCGGACCGCGAAGACCGATACCGCCTTTCTGCCGCTCAAGGTGAGTCCAGCCGCGAACCAGCCGCGTGCTCATGTGCTCGAGCTGGGCAAGTTCGACCTGCAGCTTCCCTTCGTGGGTTCGTGCACGCTGCGCGAAGATATCGAGGATCAACCCGGTACGATCGAGCACACGGCACTCGAAGGCGCGCTCGAGGTTGCGTTCCTGACTGGGCGTAAGGGTGTGATTGAAGATCACCAGTTCCACCTGCTCGGCCCTGACACGGTCATGCAGTTCGCTGACCTTGCCACTGCCGATCAGGTACTTGGCCGTGAACTGATGGCGCGGGACGCTGACGAAGGCCACCGTTTCCGCACCGGCAGAACGGGCAAGCTCCTGGAATTCCTGAGGATCCTCACGCGCTTCCGGGTCCTGACCATCCAGGTGAACCAGAATGGCCCGCTCACCGCCTCCGGGGCGCTCAAAGAACAAGGCGGCCCCCTATCAGGCGTTGCCCGCTTCGGCCTGCTCCGACTCACTGGCGCTTGGCAACCGAACCGGGCGGCTGGGCACGACGGTGGAGATCGCGTGCTTGTAGACCATTTGGCTGACGGTGTTCTTCAGCAGAATGACGAACTGGTCGAAGGATTCGATCTGGCCCTGCAGCTTGATGCCGTTGACCAGGTAGATGGAAACCGGAACGCGTTCCTTCCGTAAGATGTTCAAGTAAGGGTCTTGTAGCGAATGCCCTTTTGACATGTGCCGCACTCCTTTAAGGATCAATAGGTCTTTGGTAATTCTAACAATGGCTGGTGCCATCCCACCCCAAGGATAGTCGGCATTCGCAGGACTCAGGCCAATATGGAGACCGACTCCAGGTATTTCAAGGTTTGCGAAAGATTGTCAGGGGCCAGACTGTCCATCCAGTGCAAATCGGCCCAGCTACGCAACCAGGTGAACTGTCGCTTGGCCAACTGACGCGTCGCGATGATGCCGCGTTCGGTCATCTCATCGCGGGTCAGTTCGCCGTCCAGATGTTCCCACGCCTGGCGATAACCCACCGCTCGTATAGACGGCAGCCCGGCATGCAAGTCACTTCGTCGATGCAGAACTTCGACCTCCTCGATAAAACCCTGTTCCAGCATGCCGAGAAAACGCCGGGCGATGCGCTCGTGCAGCACGTGCCGCTGAGCCGGAGCTATCGCCAGATGTGCCACAGTATAAGGCAATTGTGCCGCTCCCGACGGGTCTAGAACGGGATTTTGCGCAGCCTGCCGGCGACGGTGCTCGGTCATGCTCACGCCGCTCGCCAGGTACACCTCCAGCGCGCGCGTCACGCGCTGAGGGTCATTGCGGTGAATGCGCGCCGCCGATACCGGATCGACCTCGGCCAACTGCCGGTGCAGCGCCTCCAGCCCCTCGCTCGCGGCGCGCGCCTCCAGTTCGGCGCGTATCGCGGCATCGGCGGCGGGCATGTCGGCCAGCCCCTCGAGCAACGCCTTGTAATACAGCATGGTGCCGCCGACCAGCAGCGGAATCTTGCCGCGCCCACTGACTTCGGCCATCGCCGCCAGGGCATCGGCGCGGAAATCGGCCGCCGAGTAGGCCTCGGCGGGGTCACGGATGTCGATCAGGCGATGGGGAAATTCGGCCAGCAGCGCCTTCGAAGGCTTGGCGGTGCCGATGTCCATGCCGCGATAGACCAGAGCCGAATCGACGCTGATCAGCTCGCAGGGCAGCGCGCGGGCAAGCTCCAACGCCAGATCGGTCTTGCCGGAGGCGGTCGGCCCCATGAGAAAGATGGCGGGTGGCAAGGAAGGCATGGCGGGCTCAGAAGTAATCGCGGCGCCGGGTCAGCGGCCGCGCAGGAACAGCTTGTCGAGGTCGTCCATGCCCATCTGCGTCCAGGTGGGCCGGCCGTGGTTGCACTGCCCACTGCGCTCGGTGTGCTCCATGTCGCGCAGCAAGCCGTTCATTTCGGGCAGGGTCAGGCGGCGATTGGCGCGGATCGCGCCGTGGCAGGCCATGGTGCCGAGCAACTCGTTGAGGTGCGCCTGGATGCGATCGCTGCTGCCGTACTCCAGCAGATCGGCGAGCACGTCGCGCACCAGTTGGGACGACTCGGCCTGTTTGAGCAGTACCGGAATCTGGCGGATCGCCAGGCTCTCCGGACCGAAACGCTGCAGTTCGAAGCCCAGCCGCTGGAACCAGGCCTCGTGCTCCTCGGCGCAATCGGCCTCGCGCTGGCTCACGGCGATGCTTTCCGGCACCAGCAGCGGCTGGCCGCGCAGACCTTCGCTGGCCATCGCGGTCTTCAGCCGCTCGTAGGTGATCCGCTCATGCGCGGCGTGCATGTCCACCACCACCAGCCCCTGGGCGTTCTCGGCGAGGATGTAGATGCCCTTGAGCTGGGCGATGGCGTAGCCCAGCGGCGGAATGTCGCCCTGGCTTTCCGGCAGCGCCACCGCCGGCGCCTCGGTGAGCGGGGCGAAGTATTCGCGATAGGCGCCCTGCGCCTCCGCGGTCGACAAAGGCGAATCCCCGCGCGGCGCCTGATAGCCACCGCTGTAGCCGCTTCCCGCCGGAGAACGCCAGGCCGGGACGGCGGCGCTGCGCTCCAGCACGCTGGCGGCCAGGCTCATCTCGCCCTGCGGGCCGAACTCGCCGGCCTGCGGCCCGCTCGGCGCCGGCATCACAGAGGTGACGGCGCCCGCCAGCTGGTCTTCCGGGCGCACGTCACCGAGCGCGCGATGCAGCGTGCCGTAGAGAAAGTCGTGAACCATTCGGACGTCGCGGAAGCGCACTTCGTGCTTGGTCGGATGCACGTTGACGTCGACCACCGCCGGGTCGACCTCCAGGAACAGCACGAAGGTCGAATGCCGACCATTGAACAACACATCGCGGTATGCCTGGCGCACGGCGTGGGCGACCAGCTTGTCGCGCACCATCCGCCCGTTGACGTAGAAGTACTGCAAGTCCGCCTGGCTGCGCGAGAACGTCGGCAGGCCGACCCAACCCCACAGGTGCAGGCCGTTGCGCTCGACCTCGATCGGCAGCGCCTGCTCGAGGAATGCCGGCCCGCAGACAGAGGCGACACGGCGCGCGCGGGTGATCTCGTCCGGCGCCTCGTGCAGGGCGAACACGGTCTTGCCGTTGTGCCGCAGGTGAAAGGCGACATCGAAACGCGCCAGCGCCAGGCGCTTGATGACTTCCTGCAGATGGTCAAATTCGGTCTTTTCCGCGCGCAGGAACTTGCGCCGCGCCGGGGTATTGAAGAACAGGTCGCGCACTTCCACCGAGGTGCCCACCGGATGCGCCGCGGGCTGCACCAGAGCCTCCATGTCGCGGCCTTCGGTTTCCACCTGCCAGGCCTGCTCGGCATCGGCGGTGCGCGAGGTCATGGTCAGTCGCGCCACCGAGCTGATCGATGCCAGCGCCTCGCCGCGGAAGCCCAGGCTCATGACCCGTTCCAGGTCCTCGAGATCGCGAATCTTGCTGGTGGCATGCCGCGCCAGGGCCAGCGGCAGGTCGTCGGCCGGGATTCCGCCGCCGTCGTCACGCACTCGCAGCAGCTTGATGCCGCCCTGCTCTACGTCGACGTCGATGCGCCGGGCGCCGGCGTCGAGGCTATTTTCCAGCAGCTCCTTGATCACCGAAGCCGGTCGTTCGACGACTTCGCCGGCGGCGATCTGGTTCGCCAGCCGCGGGCTGAGCAGCTGGATGCGCGGGGCCTGGCTCATTGCTGCGAGGCCAGGGTCGTCGTGGGGATCTGCAGGGTCTGGCCGACCTTGATGGTGTCGCTCTTCAGGTCGTTGGCATTGCGCAGGGCGTTCAGACCGATGTCGTAGCGCTGGGCGATCAGCGCCAGGCTTTCACCGGAGCTGACCACGTGTTCGCGCGGACCGACCGCGATCTTGCCGGCATCGCGCAGCCAGGCGACGTAGGTGCCCGGCGGCGGGTTCTGCTGGAAGAATTGCCGGACGCCGGAATGGATCGAGCGCGCCAGCGCCTGCTGGTGGCTGCGCGACTGCAGCTTGTTGGCTTCGTTGGGGTTGGAGATGAAGCCGGTCTCCACCAGGATCGACGGGATGTCCGGCGACTTCAGCACCATAAAGCCGGCCTGCTCGACGCGGCGCTTGTGCAGCGGGGTGATGCGCCCCATGTTGCTCAGCACTTTCTGTCCGACATTAAGGCTGGAGGACAGCGACGCGGTCATCGACAGGTCCAGCAGCACGCCGGCGAGCATCCTGTCCTTGTCGTCCAGGGCGACGCTACCGGCGCCGCCGATGAGGTCCGAGCGGTTCTCCGTGTCGGCCAGCCAGCGCGCGGTTTCCGAGGTGGCGCCGCGGTCGGACAGGGCGAACACCGAGGCGCCGAACGCCGCCGACTTGGGCGCCGCGTCTGCATGGATGGACACGAACAGGTCGGCGCCTTTCTTGCGGGCGATCTCGGTGCGTTTGCGCAGCGGGATGAAGTAGTCGCCGGTGCGCGTCAGCTCGGCGCGGTAGCCCTTCTCGGCGTTGATCTGGCGCTGCAGCTCCTTGGCGATCTCCAGCACCACGTCCTTCTCGTGAACGCCCTTCGGACCGCTGGCGCCAGGGTCGTCGCCGCCGTGGCCGGCATCGATGGCGATGATGATGTCGCGCTTGCCGCCCGGCACCGGCGGCAGCTTGGCGTTCGGCTTGGCCGGCGTGACCGGCGCGACCGGCTCGCTGGCGATGGTGGTCGGCGGCAGCTCGGGCGCGGTGGAGGCGCCTTCGTCGTAGAGGTCGACCACCAGGCGATCGCCGTACTGCTGGTTGGGCGGCAGGGTGAAGCTCTTCGGCGTGACCGGCGCCGACAGGTCGATGACCAGGCGCAGGTCGGTGGGCGAGCGTTGCGCGGCACGCACGCCCTTGATCGGCGTATTGGCCAGCGCCAGCTTGTCCAGCGAGGTGGTCATCTGCGCGCCGCTGATATCGACCACGATGCGATCCGGGGCGCTGAGGGTAAACACGCTGTGCTGCACCGGCCCGCTGAGATCGAAGACCAGGCGGGTGTTGTCCGGCGCGCGCCAGAGACGGACGCTGCGCACATCCGAGGCCGCCAGCACATCGCCAGCCAAGACGATCAGCAGCACTCCGATTCCCGCGAACAGCGCGCGCATGCGCATGGATATCCCCTTTCTGTTGTTCATACGTCCCCAGCCAGGGTCGCGCACCAGGCATTTCCACGTGCGCCCTGTGACACCAGACGCAGGGATCGGCCTGCGCCTTGGGGGCTAATGGTAATGTCCAGGTCCGCCCTTGGCAAAATGCCGCGGCCTCGCTGCGGCCATTCCACCAGACAAAGTGCATCGTCCGCGAAGTAATCGCGAATGCCAAGGAATTCAAGCTCTTCGGGATCACTCAAGCGATAAAGGTCGAAGTGGAAAACCCGCTTTTCGCCCAGCTCGTACGGCTCGACCAGGGTGAAGGTCGGGCTCTTCACCGCGCCGGCGTGGCCCAGGCCGCGGATGATCCCGCGCGACAGGGTGGTCTTGCCGGCGCCCAGGTCACCGTGCAGGTAGATCACGCCCCGGCCTTCGCTGACCTCCGCGAGGCGCGCGCCCAAGGCGTACATCGCATCCTCGTCGGCGGCGAACAGGGTCACTTCACGCACGGCGATTGCTCCTCGAGAAGACTGCGAATGACCGGAATCAGGTCGCTGGCCGCCAGCCCGCGTCCCTCCGGCCCCAGCCGCTCGCCTGCCGCCGCATGCAGCCAGACGCCCAGGCAGGCTGCCTCGAATGCGGGTAGACCCTGCGCGTACAAGGCGCCGATCAGGCCGGCGAGCACGTCGCCGAGCCCTGCCGTCGCCATCGCCGGATGGCCACGGTCGCACAGCGCCAGCCGCCCGTCCGGCGCGGCGACCAGGCT
>NZ_DEYR01000098.1:18300-18639 GCF_002364635.1 Pseudomonas sp. UBA3153 | reverse complement strand
CGCAGGGCGCGCCAGGCCGCGTGGGCGGCGCGCTGCATCAGCTCGAAACCGGGCGTGCCGGCGGCAATCAGGCGGGTGTCGAGGTCGCGAACCTGAGCGGCGCTGTACAGGGCGGTAGGCAGATCGTCGCGTGGATGCGGCATGTGCAACTCCAATGTCTGGCAGAATTATACCTACCTCGCCCCTCGGTTTCTCCGCTCGCCATGCCCAGCTCGCCGCCCGATCTCGCCCTGCTCGCGCAGTCCATCAAGGACTGGGGCCGCGAGCTCGGCTTCCAGCAGGTCGGCATCGCCGGGCTCGACCTGAGCGAGCACGAGGCGCATCTGCAGCGCTGGCTGG
>NZ_DEYR01000098.1:0-18086 GCF_002364635.1 Pseudomonas sp. UBA3153 | reverse complement strand
CTGCAGCGCTGGCTGGACGCCGGCTACCAGGGCGAGATGGACTATATGGCCGCGCACGGGACGAAACGTTCGCGCCCCGACGAGCTGGTGCCGGGCACGCTGCGGGTGGTTTCGCTGCGCATGGATTACCTACCCGGGGACACGCGCATGAGCCAGCGCCTGGCCGAGCCGCAGAGCGCCTATGTCTCGCGCTATGCGCTGGGCCGCGACTACCACAAGCTGATCCGCAAACGCCTGCAACAATTGGCAGAGCGCATCCAGGCGGTGATCGGGCCGTTCGGCCATCGCGCCTTCGTCGACAGCGCACCGGTGCTGGAGAAGGCCATCGCCGAACAGGCCGGGCTGGGCTGGATCGGCAAGAACACCCTGGTGCTCAACCGCAAGGCCGGCAGCTGGTTCTTCCTCGGAGAGCTGTTCGTCGACCTGCCGCTGCCGGTCGATGCGCCACACGCCAGCGAGCACTGCGGCCGCTGCAGCGCCTGCCTGGACATCTGCCCCACCGGCGCCTTCGTCGGCCCCTACGTGCTGGACTCAAGACGCTGCATTTCCTACCTGACCATCGAGCTGAAGGGCGCAATTCCCGAAGACCTGCGCGGGCTCATCGGCAACCGCGTGTTCGGCTGCGACGACTGCCAGATCGTCTGCCCGTGGAACCGCTTCGCCCGGCCCACCGAACAGGCCGACTTCCAGCCGCGCCACGGCCTGGACAACGCCGAGCTGGCTGAGCTGTTCCGCTGGAGCGAGGAGGAATTCCTCGGCCGCACCGAAGGCTCGCCGCTGCGCCGCGCCGGCTACGAGCGCTGGCTGCGCAACCTGGCGGTGGGGCTGGGCAACGCGCCCACGACCATCCCGGTGATCGAGGCATTGCAGGCACGCCGCGACTATCCATCCGAGCTGGTTCGCGAGCACGTCAGCTGGGCCCTGCAGCGCCACGGCCAGGCTTGAGAAACCCTGTTCCCTGATAGCGCGATGCTCGGGAAGCAATGCCAGGCTTGCCCGCCCCGCCGTAGGGTATGCCGTGCGCACCAAGACCGCCGATTTGCCGCGGTGCGCAGGGCACACCCTGCAAAAGCCGATCACGCCGTGTGCTGCAAGCGCGGACACAGGCATGAAAAGGCCCGCATCGAGCGGGCCTTTTTACGTTTCAGACCTTGAGGAAATGCTCGCGGTAGTAGCGCAGTTCGGCGATCGATTCGCGGATGTCGTCCAGCGCCTGGTGCGTGCCCTGCTTCTGGAAGCCGTCCTTGAGCTGCGGCGCCCAGAGCCCGGCGAGAATCTTCAGGGTCGACACGTCCAGGTTGCGGTAGTGGAAGTACCCCTCCAGGTCGCGCATGTAGCGCGCGAGGAAGCGCCGGTCCTGGCCGATGCTGTTGCCGCAGATCGGCGACTTGCCTTTCGGCACCCATTGCTCAAGGAAGGCGATGGTCTGCGCCTCCGCCTCGGCCACGCCGATCGTGCTTTCGCGTACGCGCTGCGTCAGGCCGCTCTGCCCGTGGGTGCGGGTGTTCCATTCGTCCATGCCGGCGAGGAGTTCGTCGCTCTGGTGCACGGCGATCACCGGGCCTTCGGCGAGGACGTTGAGGTCGCTGTCGGTGACGATGGTGGCCATCTCGATGATGACGTCGGTCTCCGGTTCGAGGCCGGTCATTTCCAGGTCGATCCAGATCAGGTTTTGCGGGTTCTGCATGATGGTTTCCTCTGCACAGGCCGCCAGTCTAACCAAAGCGCCGGGGTCGTGCGCCGTCAGCGATTCGGTCGCCACACCAGCAGACGCGAGGCGCGCCAGTCGTCCAGCGGGATGACCTGCTCGGCCGGCACGCCCGGAATCTCGAAGCTGTTGCTGACCAGCCGCGCGCCACGGCGCATCTGCGCGCGCGCCTTCTCCCACAGCCGCGGCATCGGCGCCGGCGAGAGGAAACAGTAGACCAGGTCGAAGTCGCCCAGCTCGGCCTTCCACAGGCTGCCGTAGCGAATCCGGCAGTTGCGCTGCGGCAGGCAGCGCAGCCAGGACACCAGGAAGCTCAGCGGCGCGCTCTCGACCCCGACGAAGCGCGCTTGCGGGTAGTCGCGCGCCAGCCGGCAGAGGGTACCGCCGAGGCCGCTACCGAGGTCAATGAAGGCGAAATCCGCAGGCAGTTCGCGCAGCAGATCGCTCAGCGCGCGCTCGCCGCGACGACCGGTAAGGTACAGCGGCACGCGCTCGCCGAGGCTGTTCCAGTTCAACAGCAGCAGAACCAGGAAGCCGGCCAGCGGCACCCAGCGCGGCAGATCGCCCGCGTTCAGCGCGAGCAACGCCGGAACGAATGCCAGGTTGATCGGCAGCCACCACGGCGAGAGTCCCAGCCAACGCCCCAGCGAAGCCGCCAACGCTCCCTGCAGCAGCGCCGCGCCGAGCAGCGGCGGTCGCCAGTGCAACGCCTTGACCGCCAGCAGCACCAGCGCCATCACCAGCGCCGCGGCGACCAGTTGCAGCAGCAGCGCGAGCAGCAGCGGGACGCGCCGACCCAGCTCGTTCAATTCGCGTATCAGCATCCCAGGGCCTGCTTCCGTCTCGTTCGCCAGGCCGCGCAGTGTAATGGAGCCGCCGCGCGGCGCCAGTGATGCGAGTGCCCGCATGCTAGACTCGCCCGCCGAACCATCCAGCAGTCACCGCACACCATGGCCAAACGCCAACTCAACCGCCGGCAAAGCTGGCGCATCGAGAAAGTCCAGGAAGAACGCGCCGCCCGTGCGGCCAAGCGCGAGTCGCGCGCGCTCGACGAACTCGAGGGCGGCGACCTGGGGCCGGAGCAGACCGGCCTGGTGATCGCGCACTTCGGCGTGCAGGTCGAGGTGGAAGCCGAGGAAGGCGAAATCCGCGGCCAGGTATTCCGCTGCCACCTGCGCGCCAACCTGCCGGCGCTGGTCACTGGCGACCGCGTCGTCTGGCGCGCCGGCAACCAGGGCAATGGCGTGATCGTCGCCCAGCTACCGCGCAATTCCGAGCTGTGCCGCCCCGACAGCCGCGGGCAGCTCAAGCCGGTGGCGGCCAACGTCGATCTGATCGTGATCGTCTTCGCCCCGCTGCCCGAGCCCCACGCCAACCTGATCGACCGCTACCTGATCGCCGCCGAACACGCCGGCATCCGGCCGTTGCTGCTGTTGAACAAGGCCGACCTGGTGGATGAACAGAACGGTCCGCGGCTGAACGCGCTGCTGGCCGTGTATCGCCAGCTCGGCTACCCGCTGATGGAGGTTTCCGCCCACGAAGGCGGTGGCATGGAGGCGCTGCAGGCGCGGCTGGACGGCCACGTCAGCGTGTTCGTCGGGCAGTCCGGAGTCGGCAAGTCATCCCTGGTGAACAGCCTGCTGCCGGGCGTCGACACCCGCGTCGGCGGGCTTTCGGAAGTCACCGGCAAGGGCACGCACACCACCACGACCGCCCGGCTGTTCCACTTCCCCGGTGGCGGCGAGCTGATCGATTCCCCCGGCATCCGCGAATTCGGCCTCGGCCATGTCAGCCGCGACGATGTGGAAGCCGGCTTCATCGAGTTCGCCGACCTGCTCGGCACCTGCCGCTTCCGCGACTGCAAGCACGACCGCGAACCCGGTTGCGCACTGCTCAAGGCGCTCGAGGAAGGTCGCATCCAGCCACAGCGGATGGCCAGTTACCGGCACATCATCGCCAGCCTGCCGGACGCGGAGTTCTAGGAAAACCGGCGCGCCCCGATCGAGGGGCGCGGGCGGCTTAACGATCGGCGCGGCGCTCCACGCGCAATCCACCCTGCTCGAAGACGTTCTGCCGCGTAGCGACACCCGGCGACGGCGGCGCATTCGAAGCACCGGGCGCTCCGCCCGGCGCGGGGGCGGGAACCGGCATACCCGGCTCGGGCGTGGGAGCGGCCGCAGGCTCGGCAGGCTTTTGCTCATCCGCTGGCGGCTGGCCGCCGGGGCTCTGGCTGCCTTCGATGGCACGCTCGGCCTTCTTCGTCAGCACGGTGATGTCGATCCGGCGGTTGACCGGATTCAGCGGATTGTCGCGATCGAAAGGCACCGACGAGGCGTAGCCGACTACGCGAGCCACCTGCTCCTCCGGATAGCCGCCGGTCACCAGCGCTCGGCGCGCGGCGTTCGCACGCCCGGCGGAAAGCTCCCAGTTGCCCATCCCGCCCGCGCCACCGACGAAGGGCGTGGCGTCGGTATGCCCGCTGATGCTGATCTTGTTCGGCACCGCCTTGATGGTGTCGGACATGCTCAGCAGGATGTCCTCGAAATACGGCTGCAACTGAGCGCTGCCCAAGGCGAACATCGGCCGGTTGGCGGCGTCCTGGATCTGGATGCGCAGGCCGTTGGGGGTGATCTCGAACAGGATTTGGTCCTTGAAGCGCTTCAGCTCGGGGCTTTCGTCGACCTTGTTCTGCAGTTCCTGCAGCAGCAGTTCGAGGCGCTCGTTTTCCACCTGCTCGGCGAGTTTTTCCGCCTTCTGCGCCTCGATCGTCTCCGGATCGGGCTTGCTCGGGTCCTTGGTCTGCTCACCCTGCAGCTTGAGGTCTTCGCTGTCCGGGCTGATGCGGGTCTCGTCGCCGTCGGGCTGGGCCTGGATTTCCGGGTTTAGGGTGCGATCCGGCGCCGGCGTCGGCGTACCGCCGAGGTCGATCACGTAAGGGCTGGCGCTTTCGGTGAAGCCGATCGGGTCCTGGAAGTAGCCGGCGATGGCCTTCTTCTGCTCGGGGGTGGCCGAGGACATCAGCCAGAGCACCAGGAAGAACGCCATCATGGCGGTCGCGAAGTCGGCAAAGGCGATCTTCCAGGCACCGCCGTGGTGCCCGCCGGCGATCTTCTTGACCCGCTTTACGATGATCGGCTGGTTGTTTTCCATGGTTCAGGCCTCAGCTGCCGCGCATCGCCTGTTCGAGCTCGGTGAAACTCGGCCGGTGCGCAGGGAACAGCACCTTGCGCCCGAACTCCACGGCAAGGGTCGGCGGCATGCCGGATGCCGAGGAAACCAGCGTTGCCTTGATCGCCTCGTACACGTTCAGCTCTTCCTTGGCATCGTGTTCCAGCGAGACCGAGAGCGGGCCGAAGAAGCCGTAGGCCGCGAGAATACCGAGGAAGGTGCCGACCAGCGCCGCGCCGACGTGGGTACCGAGCTCGGCCTGAGCCACTTCGCCGAGCAGCGCCATGGTGACCACGATGCCCAGCACCGCGGCGACGATACCGAAACCCGGCAGGCCGTCCGCGACACGGTTGACCGCGTGGGCCGGATGCTCCAGTTCCTCCTTGATGCTGGCGAGCTCCATGTCGAAGAGCCCCTCCAGCTCGTGCGGCGCCATGTTGCCGGACGACATGATGCGCAGGTAATCGCAGATATAGGCGGTCATTCCGGCGTCCTTGAGGATGCCGGGGTACTTGCTGAAGATCGGGCTGGCGGCGGGGTCCTCGACATCGGCCTCGATGGCCATCATCCCCTCGCGGCGACTCTTGTTGAGGATCTCGTAGAGCAGCTTGAGGATTTCCAGGTAGTAGGCGTGGGTGAAGCGCGAGCCGAACATCTTCAGCGACTTCTTGAACACATGCATGAAGGTGCTGCCGGGGTTGGCCTGGAGGAAGGCCCCCAGCGCCGCGCCGCCGATGATCATGACTTCGAATGGCTGGATGAGCGCGCCGATCTTGCCGTGGGAAAGCACGTATCCGCCGAGCACGCTGGCGAATACGACGATGATGCCGATGATTTTTGCCATAAAAAGGACGCTTGAGAGGAATAGAAAGGGGAGCTGCCAAAAACAGCCCTTCTATTTGTCGGAAAATTTGCGCCAGACTATAGGCCCTCCCGGTTAAAAGCCAGCCGACCCCGCCATGCCGACCGAATTGCCCGTACCCCGCACGCTAGAAGGTTGGCTCAAACAACTCGATGACATTCGCCTGCCGATACCGGCGGGCCATCATCGCCAGGTGAGTCTGGCACTGTCCGACAGCCAGCGATCACTGCGTGAGATCGCCGACCTGATTGAAGATAGCCCAGCCTTGGCACTTGCGGTGCTGCGCGAAGCGAATCGTCGGACCGGGGCGTTGGGCGAGCCGGCGGAAAGCCTCGAGCAGGCCCTCACCCGACTGGGCCTCAAGCGTGCCGAAGAGCTGCTGCAGCGCCTGCCGGCCGTCGACGAACGGCAGATTCCCCAGTCGCTGCGCCAGATGCAACTCATCGGCCAGCATGCCAGCCAGCAAGCCAGCGGGTTGTTCGGCGCGCGCCTGGCTCGGCTTTGGCAGGAAATCCATTGGGGCAGCCTGTTGTTCCTCTCGCCGCTGTGGCCGCTGCTGGTGGCGCACCCGACACTCTTCGCCACCTGGGAGCGGCGTGTGCTCGGCCAGCACGAACCGGCGAGCAAGGTCGAGCGCGACCTGCTCGGCGTACCCGCGGTGCGCCTGTGCCAGGCGCTGGCCGAACACTGGCGGCTGCCGGCGTGGATCGTCCAGGGCTATCGCCTGCTGGGCAATGACCG
Source organism: Pseudomonas sp. UBA3153 (assembly GCF_002364635.1). Taxonomy (NCBI): domain Bacteria; kingdom Pseudomonadati; phylum Pseudomonadota; class Gammaproteobacteria; order Pseudomonadales; family Pseudomonadaceae; genus Pseudomonas; species Pseudomonas sp. UBA3153. The sequence continues at coordinate 11,607 of NZ_DEYR01000098.1, read as the reverse complement.
CCGACTGCTGGTCAGGGCGTTGCATATCGCCAGGGACAACACCCATCCGCTGCACCAGCAACAGTTGCTCGACGCCGATCCGCCGTTGCGCCGCTGGCTGACCCAGCCGTCCAACACGGTGCTGCTGGCCAACGGCCTGGCGCTGTCCGCCCACGATGCCTGGGACAGCCCGCACAGCCTGCGCTGGCAGCGCTGGGCCGGCCTCTACCTGCAGATTCCGCTGGATGAGCTGCAGCAGGCGATTCACCAGCAGGCCGCGGCCAGCGCACGCCTGCACCGCTGCGATGCCGATCTCTGGCACCCGGCGCGGGCGCTGATCTGGCCCTGGCAGGCACGCCGTCTGCAGCAGGCGCCGGCGCAGGCCGCAGCACCCAAGGCCGAGCAACTCGCCGAGTGGCGCAGGCAATGTGGCTACCTGCTCGCCGAGCCAAGCGGCTTCGCCAACCTGCAACAACTGCTGGCCACCGCCGGCGCCGCCCTGAAAGCCTGCGGCATGCGCCGCGGGCTGCTGCTGCTCGTCGATCGCAGCCACCAGCGCCTGACGGTCCAGCAGACCTTCGGCCTGCACAGGGACGCCGCGCAGCTGAACCTCGCGCCGGCGAACAGCCAGGTGCTGCAGCGCCTGGTGAGCGCACCCGGGCAACTGCGCCTGAATCCGCAGAACAGCGCCCAGTATGCGGCGCTGATCCCGGGCGGCCTGAAAACCCTGTTCTCCGGCGAGCATCTGCTGCTGCGCTCGATTGCCTACAACGGCAAGGTCGCGCTGCTGCTGGCGCTCGATCAGGACGGGTTGCCGTTCGCCGACGTCACCCTGCAGGCGTTCGGCAAAACCGTGCAATGCATCGAGCGCGCGCTGGCCAGCTTCGCCCGGCGCGGGCACTGAGCTTTCCGCTACAATCGGCCCTCTTCCTTTTCCGAAGGGTCCGCAATGTCCACGTTCTCCACCCTGCCCCTGGTGATAGAGCCCAGCGATCTGGCCAGCCGCCTGCCAGCCCCCGAGTTGATCCTGGTCGATCTGACCAGCGCCGCGCGCTATGCCGAAGGGCACTTGCCCGGCGCCCGCTTCGTCGACCCCAAGCGCACCCAGTCGGGCCAATCTTCGCTGCCCGGCCTGGTGCCGCCGCAGGCCGATCTCGAGCGCCTGTTCGGCGAACTCGGGCACCGCGAGGCCGCCGTCTACGTGGTCTACGACGACGAGGGCGGCGGCTGGGCCGGCCGCTTCATCTGGCTGCTCGACGTGATCGGACACCGGCATTACCACTACCTCAACGGCGGATTGCCGGCCTGGCTGGGCGAAGGCCTGCCGCTGAGCACCGAGGTGCCGACTGCGGTCGGCGGCCCGCTGCCGTTGACCCTGCACGACGAGCCCACCGCCACCCGCGACTACCTGCAGAGCCGCCTCGGCGCCGACGACCTGGCCGTCTGGGATGCCCGCGGCCCGCTGGAGTACAGCGGCGAGAAAGTCCTCGCGGCCAAGGGCGGGCACGTGCCTGGCGCAATCAACTTCGAATGGACCGCGGGCATGGACCCGGCGCGCGCGCTGCGCATCCGCGAGGACATCGGCGAGCGCATCGCCGCGTTGGGGATCACCCCCGACAAGGAAATCATCACCCACTGCCAGACCCACCATCGCTCCGGCTTCACCTACCTGGTGGCCAAGGCGCTGGGCTACCCGCGGGTCAAGGGTTACGCCGGCTCCTGGTCGGAATGGGGCAACCACCCCGACACCCCCGTCGAGCGCTAAAGGACACCTTCATGAAAGATCGCCTGTTCATCTTCATCCAGTACATCACCCCGCACCACCTGCTCTCACGGCTCGCCGGCTGCCTGGCCGAGTGCCGGGTCGGCTGGCTGAAGAACGCCTTCATCAATGGGTTCGTGCGTCACTTCCAGGTTGACATGAGCCAGGCGCGGGTCGAAGACCCCACCGCCTACGAGAACTTCAACGCCTTCTTCACCCGTGCCCTGAAAGACGGCGCGCGCCCGCTCGACCCGACGCCGAACGCGGTCATCTGCCCGGTCGACGGGGCGATCAGCCAGCTCGGTCCGATCGAGAGCGGACGCATCTTCCAGGCCAAGGGCCACAACTACAGCGTGCTCGAACTGCTCGGCGGCGACGCCGAGCGTGCGGCGCCCTTCATGGGCGGCGAGTTCGCCACCATCTACCTGTCGCCCAAGGACTACCACCGCATCCACATGCCGCTGGCCGGCACCCTGCGCGAGATGGTCCACGTTCCGGGCAGGATCTTCTCGGTGAACACCGTCACCGCGCAGAACGTGCCGGAACTCTTCGCCCGCAACGAGCGGGTGGTCTGCCTGTTCGATACCGAGCGGGGGCCAATGGCGATGGTGCTGGTCGGCGCGATGATCGTCGCGAGCATCGAAACCGTCTGGGCCGGGCTGGTCACGCCGCCGAAGCGGACCCTGCGCAGCTGGCGCTACGACGAGGCCGCGCGTGCGCCGATCCATCTGGAGAAAGGCGCCGAGATGGGCCGCTTCAAGCTGGGCTCGACCGTGATCCTGCTGTTCGGGCCGGAACAGGTGAGCTGGGCGGAACAGCTCGCCGCGCTGACGCCGGTATGCATGGGCCAGTCGCTGGCGCAGGCGAAAACCGCTCCGGCGCTGGACGCCGCCCCCGGCGACCCGCTGCCGCCCCTGTGAAAGGTGCCGCGAATCAATGCGCCGGGGCGAAAGCACCGGCGCAGGCGCCGCAGTGATGCCAGAATGGCTGCGGACGCCTCGGGATGCTGCTAAAGTTCTGGAAATTCACTAATTTTTACCCGCGCAGCGTCGGAGTATTGGTTTTACATGGATAAACAGAGTCCCCACCTGTTATTACGTGTTCCGACGCCCAGTCAGCAAAGCCTGACCTTTTGCGACGCTTCCCCCAAGGACCTCAAGCGCTGGATCGCCGGGCTGCCGAAAGCTAACATCGGTGAAACCGCGCGACAGCTCTATCAGTGCCTGGTCGAGCTCAATCAGTTGGTCACTCCGGTGGAAAACCGCCTGCAGCTGCTCGAGCTGCTGCGTCCGGAGATCTACTTCGTTTGCCAACACTTGGAACGCCACTTCCTCAATCAGGCGATCGTCCTCGACGAGCGGCCGCGCAAGGTCGCCAACCTCTGCCAGGCGCTGCAGAACCATCTGGCGATCGGCTACAAGCTGATCATCGCGCGCGTCGTGCCGCGCTACTCGAAGGACCGTTCGCAACTGCTCGCCGCCTGCCTGCAACGCGCTATCCACGCGCTCTGCGGCCCGTTGATCCGCGCCAGCCAGCTGTATTGCCCGGTGCCGGAAGGCCTCTGGCTGGAGCTGCACCAGATCTACCAGATCGCCCGCGACCATAATCTGCAGAAAACCACCGTACGCGACCCCCTGGCTCGCCACACGCAGACCCTGAGCGTCGAGCAGTCGTACCTCGTCGGGTTGCTGATCGGCTGTGCCCGCGCCAACCAGATGCGTCAGAGCGGCATCGCGCGCCTGGCCGAAGTGCTCGAACCCTGGAGTCAACTGGTCAAGCTGCAGCCCGCCGACCTGCCGAGCAGCCTGTTCGCGGTGGCGCCGCAGCTGGATGGGCCGCCCCGCTACAAGACGCTGTTCAGCGCCCAGGAACAGCAGCGCCTGCTGGGGATCGACCCGACGCCACTGGTGGACGCCATCAAGGATTACCTGGCCCTGCCCCCGGAGAAGCGCAACCAGTCGACCCTGCTGGTGCCCGACGGCGTCAGCACCGACCTGCTGCAACACCTGGGCTCGGCCTGGGGCGACATTTCCGAGCGCACCTTCCAGCGCATTCCGGGCCAGGGCGCACTGACGCTCTGCCTCGGGATGAGCGCCGTGCACTACTTCCTCTCGGGAAAGCGTGCCTTCGCCGAAGTCCTGAAAAGCCCGAAATCCGTGACCCTCGCCACCTTCAAGCCGACCACCGGCGGCCCGGACGTGTGGTCCAACGCCTTCGATGCGCAGCCGATGCAGGACTGGGAAAACGGCATGCCGTTCGAGGAAATCCAGTACCAGCCAGTGCATGGAGAAGAGGGTTCGCACAACAACACCACCGCCGACGAGAGCTTCCCGACCTTTGCCCTGCAGATCGTCAACCACAGCCCAGGTGGGTATTGCCTGGCGTGGCCCAAGGAGGTCCCGCAGCAATTGCAGGCCGGCGAGCTGCTGGGCGTGCAAGATTCCCCGGAGCAGGGCTGGAGCGTGGGCGTGGTGCGCTGGATTCGCCAGGTTCGCGGGGGCGGCACGCAGATGGGCATCGAACTGGTCGCGCCACACGCCCAGACCTGCGGGCTGCAACTGGTGCGCAAGGCCGCCGAGCAGAGCAGCCACTATCTGCGCGCCCTGCTGCTGCCGGAAATCAGCGCGATTTCCCGCCCCGCGACCCTGATCACCCCGCGTCTGCCGTTCCAGGAAGGCAGCAAGGTCCAGATCAATCTGAATGGCAAGGAACACAAGGCGGTGCTGGGTCTGCGCCAGACCAGCACCGGCAGTTTCAGCCAGTTCGAATACCGCAGCGTCGAGCAGCCCGGCGAAGACCAGAACAAGCCGACAATACCCGGCGAAGGCCAGACCAGGCCGGCCGAGGAAGATTTCGACTCGCTCTGGAAGTCGCTGTAAATGCCCGTGCCTGCACCTTCGTCGCCATCTCGCGCCCTTGCGGCACGGTTCTAAGAACAGCTCATGGCTACCGAAAAGAAAACCATCCGCCTGTTGATCCTCGAAGACTCGCAGAACGAAGCCGAGCGACTGGTCAGCCTGTTCCGCAATTCCGGCCGGGCGACGCGGGTGCATCGGCTCACCTCCAGCGACGATCTCGCCGAGGCGCTGCAACAGAGCTGGGACCTGCTGATCAGCGCCCCGAACAGCGAAAACCTCGACCCCAACGAAGCCCTCGGCGCGATCCGCCGCCAGGCCAAGGACATCCCGGTCATCCAGTTGCTCGAGGGCAATGACCTCGACGACATCACCGAGGCCCTCGCGCTCGGCGCGCAGGACGCGCTGCCCCAGGGCCAGGACGAGCGCCTGATCCTGATCGCCAACCGCGAACTGGCCAACCTCGAGGAACGCCGCGCGCGCCGCCGCGCCGAGATATCCCTGCGCGAGATCGAGAAGCGCTGCCAGCTGCTGCTGGAAAGCTCGGTCGATGCCATCGCCTACGTCCACGAAGGCATGCACATCTACGCCAACCGCAGCTATTTGCAGCTGTTCGGCTACGAGGATGCCGAAGACCTCGAAGGCATGCCGATGATCGACCTGATCGCCGGCTGCGATCAGACCAGCTTCAAGGACTTCCTGAAGAACTATCACAGCGCCGAGACCCAGGATCACCTGACCTGCCAGGGCGTGAAGACCGACGGCCTGCAGTTCAAGGCGCGCATGGAGCTGTCGCCCGCCACCTATGACGGCGAACCCTGCATCCAGGTGGTGATCCGCACCGAGACCGGCAACGCCGAACTGGAAGAGCGACTGCGCGAGATCAGCAGCCAGGACCTGGTGACCGGCCTGTACAACCGCACCTATTTCCTCGAGCTGATGGACAGCGCCGCCGAGCGCGCGGTCACCGTCGGCCAGCCGACCAGCCTGGGCTACCTGAAGATCGACCAGTACGCCGCGCAGCTCGCCGACCTGGGCATCGCCGAGCTCGACATGCTCTTCGCCGACGTCGCCAACCTGCTGCGCGGGCATTTCCCGGCAGATGCGCAACTGGCGCGCTTCGGCGACGACGTGTTCAGCGTGCTGCAGCCGGGCGTCACCCCGGAGCAGGCCCAACCGCTGCTCGCCGACCTGCTCAGGAAGGTCGAGGGCCACCTGTTCGAAGTCAACGGCCGCACGGTGCAGATCACCCTGTCGATCGGCGTCGCCGGCCTCAACGAGAAGACCCCGAAAGCCCAGGAAGTCATCGATCGCGCGCACCGCTGCGCCGACGAGCTGAGCGCCGGCAACGCCGTCGCGCTGTACAACCCGGCGCAGGAACTGGCGGCGGCGGCGAACCGCGGCAACATCGTCGCCATGCTCAGGCAGGCGCTGGAAAACAACAGTTTCCGTCTGCTGTTCCAGCCGATCATCAGCCTGCGCGGGGACAATCACGAGCACTACGAGGTGCTGTTGCGCCTGCTCAATCCGCAGGGCGAGGAAATCCCGCCCTCGGAGTTCCTCAACGCCGCACGGGAAGCCGGGTTGGCCGAGAAGGTCGATCGCTGGGTGTTCCTGCATTCGATCAAGCTGCTCGCCGAGCACCGCAGCAAGGGCCACAGCACGCGGCTGTTCGTGCACCTGTCCCTCGCCAGCCTGCAGGACCAGACGCTGCTGCCCTGGCTCAGCGTGGCGCTGCAGGCCGCGCGCCTGCCGGCCGACACCCTGGTGTTCCAGATCGCCGAGCCGGATGCGATCAACTACCTCAAGCAGGCCAAGGCGCTCACCCAGGGGCTCGCCGAACTGCATTGCCGGGTCGCGCTGAGCCAGTTCGGCTGCGCGGTGAACCCGTTCAACACGCTTAAGCACCTGAACGTCGATTTCGTGAAGGTGGACGGCTCCTACGCCCAGGACCTGAGCAAGGCGGAAAACCAGGAAGCGCTGAAGACCCTGCTCGCCAACCTGCACTCCCAGGCCAAGCTGACCATCGTGCCCTTCGTCGAAACCGCCAGCGTGCTGGCGACGCTATGGCAGGCCGGGGTCAACTACATCCAGGGCTACTACCTGCAGGGCCCGAGCCAGTCGATGGACTACGAGTTCTCGGCGGACGAGTAAGCCGGCGCCCCGCGGGATCGCACCACGCCTCGGGCCAGCGCGGGCTGGCCCGAGGCCTTCCGATCAGCGTTCCTTCACCACCAGGCTCGACGGCGTCGCCCCCTGCGCACGCCAACTCGGGCGGTACATCGATTCGACCTGCGGCGGCGGCACGCGATAGGTGCCGGGGGTGACCGCGCGGGCCAGGTAGAGCAGGTGCGTCGGCCCGTAGCTGTTCACGTCCAGCGCCGCGACGTAGCGGTCGTCGCGGAATTCCTGGTGACGGATCGTGCCGTTCTGCATGTCCTGCTGCCATTCCTTCAACGCCCCGCCCGCGTCTTCCAGGCTGGCCGAGCTTTGCGCCAGGTTCTGGTTTTCCAGCTCCAGGCCGGCCGGCAGCAGGTCGACCACCAGCGCGTCGGGTACCCGCTCCTTGGCACGGATCGAGAGGTGCACCAGCACCAGATCGCCGCTGCGCAGGTCGGCCAGGTCCAGCGCCCGGCCACGGGTGTCGTAGAAATCGCGCTCGATGCTGAGGTTCTCGCTGCTCGGCGTCGGCTCGCTGGCCGGATAGCCCGAGACGCTCAACTGCTGATACAGCGTGACGCCGTCGGTGCCGGTCAGGCTCAGCGGCTCGGCCAGTGCCTCGCCGTCCAGTTTCAACCCCGGCTGCGCGGCACTGAGCGCGTGGCTCTGGTCGGCCACCTGCAACTGCGCGCTCCAGTCCGGCTCCGGCTTGCCGAGCACGCCCCGGCCAGCCAAGAACAGCGCGTTGCGCTCCTGGGTCGACAGCCAGCGCGTGGCGCGCAGCTCCTCGGCCACGGCGAACAGGCGCTCGTCGCGCTGCGCCGGAACCAGGTCCTGCTCCTCCAGCAGCGCATAGATCAGCGCCTGGTCGCGCAGCGGGCTGCCGTAGTCGGAGAGCCAGGCGTCGCGGTCGCGACCGATGCTCAGCCCGGCCTGCAGCGCCTGCTCGGCGCGCGGCGCATCGCCCATCTGCCTGAGGGCGATGGACAGTTGCACCAGCGGCAGTCCGGAGCGCGCCTCGTCACGTCGGTCGAACAGTGCGCGCAGGGCGCCCAGCGGCGCCTGCTGGCTGCGTGCGAGAACGTAGCCGGCGTAGGCCTGAACGGCGAAACGGCTGGCGTCCAGGTTGTCGCTGTAGCCGGTCTCGATAAGCGTGCGCTCCTGCAGGTAGCGCAGCAGCCGCTGGGTGGCCCTGGTCAGCGCATCCGGCGGCACGCCGAAGCCCTGGTCGCGGGCGCGCAGGAGGAAGTCGGTGACGTAGGCGGTCAGCCAGTACTCCTCCTCGCTGTCCGCGCCCCACAGGCCGAAGCTGCCGTTGTGTCGCTGCATGCCGAGCAGGCGTTCGATGCCCAGTTCGATGGCGCGGCGACGCACCGCGTCCGGCTCGCCGACGATCCCCAGGCGCGACAGCGTGCCGGCGTCGGCATACAGCGAGGGATACAGGCCGCTGGTGGTCTGCTCCAGGCAGCCGTAGGGATAGGCGTGCAGCTCGCGGATCTGCTCGGCGAGGTTGAGCGGCGGCCGGCTCGACACGCTGAGCAGCGCCTCGCGCCCGGCCGGATCGAACTGCGCCAGGGTGCCCGCCGGCAGTTGCCAGCCTTCGCCCTTGAGCAGCGTCTGGAAGCGGACGGTCTGCGCCGGCCAGGCCGGGCGCACGCCGAGGGTCCAGCTTCGGCTCAGCGGTGGCAGGTTCTCGCCGGGCAGATCGATCCCGTCCACGGTGACCGTGACGCTGCCCTGGCCGTAGCCGCCGAGCGCGCGCACCGGGATGCGCAGCGTGCTGCGCTGGCCTTCGTCCAGTTTCACCTGCAGCGTCGACTCGCCGCCCTCCAGCGCCAGCTGGCCTTCGCTGCGCAGCTTCACTTGCAGCGTCTGCACCTTGCCCGAGAGGTTGCTGAGGTCCAGCGCCAGGCGGGTTTCGTCGCCGCCGGCAAGGAAGCGCGGCGCCGACAGCTCGGCCACCAGCGGCGCGGCGACCACCGTCTTCGCCTCGGCCATGCCGAAGCGCTCGTCGGTCCAGGCCTGCGCCATCAGCCGCAGCTCGCCGTTGAAATCGGGAATATCGAGGCTGATCTCGCCCTCGCCCTGGTCATCCAGGGTCACCGGCTGGCTCTGCAGGGCGACGATGTTGACGCTGGTCTGCGGCGGCTTGCCACCCTTGCTCAAGGCTGCGGCGTCACCACCGAAAGCCAGGCTGGCCAGGCGTCCGCCGCCCTCGATCAGTTGCCCGTAGACGTCCAGCTGGTCGGCACCGTAGGCCTTGCGACCGAACATCGCGACGAAGGGATCGGGGGTCTGATAATCGGTGATGTTGAGGATGCCGACGTCAACCGCGGCGAGCAGCACGCGCACCTGCCGCGGCGCGCTGCCGTCGGCGTCGTGCGCCTGCACGCGGACCTTCAGCGGCTGGTTGGGGCGCATCTTGTCCGGCGCCGTCAGGCTCAGCGCCAGTTTGCGCGGGGCGCGCTCCAGCGGCAGGTGCAGCAGGCCGACGGCGCGTTTCGGCGTGGCGTTGCTCTTCCGCTCGCCCGGGCGAATCACCAGCGCGCTGACGTACAGGTCATGCCGCGCCCACTCTTTGGCGATCGGCACCTCGAAGGTCTTGCCTTCGGCCGGCACCTGGATTTCCTGCCACCAAAGCGGGCCGTCGGCGGACTCCACCAGCAGGTAACCGCTGCCGGCGGCCGGCGGCGTCACGCTGACCTTCGCCGTGTCGCCTTCGGCATAGGCCGGCTTGTCCAGCGCCAGCTTGACCTGGTCCGGGCGTACCGCGCCGCCCTCGGCGTTGTCCTGCCAGCGGTAGCCGGCCCAGAAGCGCAGGCTGCTGACCATCCCGGTCTGCGGGTCTTCAACCTCGACGCGATACGGGCCCCACTCCACCGGGAAGGCGATTTTCGCGGTGCCGTCGGCGGCCACCGAAACGCTCTCCTCGGCGAGGTTCAGGTACTTCTCGTTGTAGTGATAACTCCAGCCGTCGTCGGCGGAGAAGTTCCAGTAGTAGTCGCGGCGCTCGCGCACCAGGCGCACCTTGAGGTCGTCGGCGGCCAGCTTGTGCCCGCTCGGGTCGGCCACCAGCACCTCGAATTCGGCCTGGCTGTCGCTGTCCACTTCCTCGCCGTCGAACAGCCCGCGCAGCCCCGGCAGGCGCTCGGCCGGCCACACCGGCTGCTCCAGGCGACGGGTGATCGGCCGCCCACCGGACTCCTGCAGGCTGGCCTGCAACGTCAGCTGCAACGGCGAGCGCGCCTCGGCCCAGCGGCTGTCGAGGCTCAGCGTCGCCTTGCCCTCGGCATCCAGGGCGGTTTCGTCGAGGTCCAGGTCCTGGCTCAGTTCTTCCTCGGTGACCGAGCCGAACTGGTAGCCGGGCAACGCCGGCACGGCTTCGCGCAGCGGCCGGACATAAAGTTGCCCGCCCAGCTTGTTGCCGGACGCCGGTGCGCCGTAAAGGTAGCGACCCTCGACCTCGAACTGCGCCGTATCGCCCGGCGCCAGCGGCGTGTCGCTGCCTTGCAGGTGCAGCGCCAGGCGTTCGGGGAGGAAATCCTCGACGAGAAATTCATAGAGCTGCGGCTTGCCGTCGCCCAGGTCGAGCAGCAACTGCCAGCGCCCGGTCGGTGCATCGGCGGCCAGCGCCAGCGGGTACTGGTAGAAACCGCTCTCGCCCGGCGCCCAGACGAACTTGCGGCTGAGTTGCTGATCCGGCTTGCGTACCTCGACGTTCACCGGTTGCGCCGCCACCGGCTTGCCATCGGCGTCGCGCAGCAAGGCGTTGAGCAGGACCGTCTCGCCGGGGCGGTAGAGGTCGCGCGGGCCGAAGACGAAGAATTGCAGCGGGTGCGCGGCGGGGCCGGCGATGTCGAACTCGGCCAGGTCCAGCGCCGGGGCGCCGAGGCGCAGCAGGCTGGTCTGCGCGCCGTCGCGGGCGATCAGCACCTGCGCCTTGTCCGCGAGCGGCAGCTCGGCGTGGCCGCCTTTCGCGGTCTTGCCGCTGGCCAGCAGCTTGCCCTTGTCGTCGAGCAGTTCCAGGGTGATGCCGTCCAGCGCCTTGCCGCCGTCCAGCGCCTGGGTGAACACGTCCAGACGGTTGGCGTAGCGGTGCGCGGAGAGGCCGATGTCGCTCAGGGTGAACAGCGTGGCCGGCTGCGTGTAGCTGTACTCGCCGGCCTGGCGCATCACCGCCAGGTAGACGCCGGGCTGCTTGAACGGCTCGAGCCCGGCGATCGGCAGCAGCAGGTTCTCGCGGGTGTTGCGCGCCGGATTCAGATCGAAGCGCCCGCCGTAGACCAGGTCGGCCATCGGCAGCAGTTCGCTGGCCTCCCAACTGCCCAGCGCGGAACGGCGGCCCCAGCGTTCGAGGAACGCCGGCAGGCTGTCCGGCTTGATGCGGAAGAACTCGACGTTGACCTTGTCGACGTTCAGCGCAATCACCGGCAGGCCCTCCACCAGCCGCGTCGGCAGCAGCGAACCGGCGCTGGCGAAGCCGACGCTGGGCTGCAGGTCACGGGTTTCCAGGCGCGCGACGTACTCGGCGGCGAGGCTGGAGCCGCCCAGCCCGCGCAGGCCGGCATCCACCGTCAGCACCAGCTTGCGCTGCGGCTCGAGGTGGCGCAGACGCAGCTCCATGAGGTTGTCCGACAGCTCCCAGGCGCCGTCGACCTTGCCGTCCTTGCTGTCGACCAGATGCAGTTTGTCGGCGAAGGCCTGATCGGGGTCCAGCGGCACGCTGAAGCTCACCGACAGTGCGGAAGCGCCCTCGACCTGGATTTCCGAGACATCGGCGACACTCAGCTCGCGCCCGGCATAGCGCTGCGCCAGGGCCGCACGATCCTGCGGCGCGGCGGCGGGCTGCTG